>JACQFU010000406.1 GCA_016199905.1 Candidatus Wallbacteria bacterium | reverse complement strand
GCTACGGCGTGGTGCGCACCACCGTCCGGGCCCGATCCGCGCGCGTCGTCCACAGCCTTCCGCCGGTGCTCTCCAAGTTCGCGCTGATGGTGGCCCGGAGCAGCGAGTTGGCCGCCAACGTCGACTGCCTGCGCTACGACAGCGTCGAGGGGCTTTTCCGTGACGCCGCGAGCGGAGCCCGGACGGGACCTCTGGTGGTGCTGGCCGCCAGCCCCGGGGCTCCGGGCAACACGCCTGGCCGCGACGCCGAGTCGGGCCGCCTGCTGCCGATTGCCGCGGGACTCCCGTCGGCGGAGAAGACCGCCCTGGACGCCGGCTGGATCTGTCTGGGCGGGCCCGATCCTTGGTTCCTGAACCTGACGCTCGGTTCCGGCCGCCAGTCGCCGCTCGAGGAACACCATCTGCTACGCCGCCTGGAGTACGTCTTCCCGAGCCCACTGCTGGGGACCTCCTTCGAGCAGAAGAGCGTGCTGCTGGGCTTCGCGCAAGGTGTCACGAAGTTGCCCTGGATCGGCGGGTCGCGCTCGAGTTTTCGCAGCCCCTCCACCGATGCGGTGGTTCCGGAGCGCACCTCATTCCTGCATCTGGCCGGCGATCTTTCGGGCGTGACGCCCTCCATCGTGTTCGGTCCGGTCTTCCGTCGCTATCTCGCCTTCGACAAGGTGCGGCGCGGCGCCACGGGCTCGTTCGAAAGCTTCGTGAACCTGGCCGACGCCGACGCGTATCAGCGCCAGGGCGGCACCTTCGCGGCGCTCACGGGTCGTGGCTTCGAGGCCTATCAGCAGCTGATGCCGCACGTTGTCGAGGAGGCCTACAACCGCACTTACGACTACTTGGTCACGTCCCGTGAGGAAAGCGAGGCCGAGCAACCAGCCCGCATGCGACCCGGCGCCACGCCGGTTCGGCCCGCGCGTTTGCTGGCCGCCGCGGGCCTGCTGGCGCCGGTCCTGGGAAATGTCGCGGGCACTGCTCTCTCGTCGGTCCTCTACCCGGCCCCGCCCTCCTCCGCCCAATCTCAGCCCTGTGTGCTGCCCGCGGTCCGCATCAGCCGCAGGATGCCGACGGGCTCGACGATCCCCATCTTCCAAGGTCAACTCGGGAAGCTGGAAGAGATGGAACCGCTGCTCCAGGCGAAGGTGACGCGGCTCTATCCATCGGCCGACGACCTGGCCGATCGCCGCAGCTTCGAGGACTGCTTCATCCATCCTGCGGCGATCGGCAAGGCGCTCGACCTGGATGGCAACGTCGTGCGGCTTCCTCAGGGAGAGCTGCGATTGGGAGGCCTGCAGGTGGTGGGCGGCGGGATGCTGCTGGCCACGGGCGACGTGATCGTCGACGGTCCGATCGAGTGCGCGCCCGGTGAGGCCCTGAGTCTCGTGAGCCTGCACGGCAACATCCGCATCGCCACCTCCGCCCGTGTCCAGGCCTGCCTCGTGGCGCTGCGGGGCCAGCTCTTCCCTCCGTCCGCCAGCGGGATGGAGATCCTGGGCACGGTCGCCTGCCGAGATCTGGCGAACTTCACGAAATGGCTCGAGAACCCGGGCGTGAAGCGAATCGTATACGATAGCCGACTCGATCCGACCCGAATGGAAACCCACCGCACCTTTTATCGCCTGGTGCTCGCGGGCGAAGAGGCCCGGTACTTGCTACGCTATTGAAGTATGAGCGCACATGACAATCGGGGGAATCGGGGCCGCCTCACGGAGAATGGCGTTGTGAGGCGCCAACCAGCAGCGGGATTCACGTTCGTGGAGACCCTCATGGCCATCGGGTTGAGCACGGCGGTGCTGGCCTGCGCCTACTTCTTCTTCACGTCGATGCACGGCGCGACGACGGAGCAGAGCCGCGAAGTGAGCATCGCAATGGAGTTGACCGAGTTCCTCGAGGTCCTGCAGAACGACCTCTACCATGCGTACTACGTGGTCCACGAGGAAGAGCGTGAGGAGCCTGTCCTGTCGATGGTGCTGCTGTCGCCCGAGGGCGGGAAGTTGGTGCGGAGAGTTGTGAGCTACCGGCTGGCGCGGGACCGCAAGTCCGTGGAGCGAGTAGAGACGCAGCCTCCCGGGGCGCCCGAACGGCCCCGCAAGTTCGATTTCGGAGCCAACGACTCCACTGGGCGCGACAAGGGGCTGAGCTTCACTTCCGATCGCGCTCGCTCGCTCCTCATCGTGAAGCTGGGGAATCAGACCGTGGAGGTCTCGTTGCCGGCGTCCGCGATGGCGCAGCCGGGCACGCAGGCCGATACCGTGGCGCAGTGGACGCCGGCGCCCGAACTGGACGTCTGGTCGCCGCCCGCGCCGCCCCCGGCCGACAGCGGGTCGCAGCAGCAGGCAGCGGCCGCGCCGATCCCTCAGGATGCGCTGGCGGAGCCGGAACCTGTCCCGGGTGAAGGGCTGACCGGAACGCCGGTCGACACCGTTTCGGATGTCGGCTATTCCTTCCTGGCCGGCGGCGACGAGCAACCCGTCGGCGGCTCGACGCGAACCGTGGCCGGGCTCGGAGAGACGACCCTGTATCAGGCGCACTCCAACCTGCGCTTGCCCGGAAGCGAAGAGCCGGTGCATTTCCTCAGGCGGGGCACGCCCCCTGGCCAGTCCACGAACCCCGGCACGCGGCCCGAGCCGGCGGGAGGCAACGACTGGCTGACGCTGATTCCGAATCCCAACGCCCAGGACAAGGGCGTCGCGCTCGAGCTGAATCGCTCGGGCGGCCCCGGAGCCGTGAGCGCCGTGGACTCGAGCAGCCTGCCGGTCTACCTGAGCATGCCGCCCGGCACGCCGGTCGACATCGAGGACACCTCCGGGCGCACGATCTCCCAGGCGGCGCCCACCGAAACGGCCCAGGCGCCGACCGGTTACCGTCCCAGCGCCGGCTTCGATCCCGGCACGGGAACGGCCTCCTCCAACTCGTTCCCCAGGAGCCGGCGGCGTGTTTTCCGTCCCGGCTCGACTGTGATGCCGGCGTCCAACCAGCAGCCGCAGGTCGACAGGGTCCCGAGTTTCGTGCCCTCCACCTCCGCGCCTGCGCCGGCTCCCAGGCCGACGCCTCCGCCAGCGCCGAGTACCCAGCCGTATTGACTGGCGCCGGGGGGCGAGGTTGTAGGCTGTAGGCTGTACCAACTACCGCGTCTGGAAGTTGCTACAGCTTGCAGCCAACAGTCTGCTCCGCGGAGTCGTTTGCGCCGTTCAGTCCTCATATACAACCCGATGGCGGGCCAGGACCGCACCAGCCGGACGGTGGACGGCGTCCTCGCGGCGCTGCGCCGCGGCGGTTTCTCGGTGGAGGTGGCAGCCACGCGGGGGCCGGGCGACGCCACGCGGTTGGCGCGGGAAGCAGCCGCGCCCGGGGATCTCGAGGTCGTCTTCGCGCTGGGCGGCGACGGCACGTTGCGGGAGGCGGCGACGGGCTTGCTCGGCAGCCCTGTGCCGCTGGGACCGCTGCCCGGCGGCACGACCAACGTGCTGCACTACGGGCTGGGCCTGCCGCATGAACCCGAGGCCGCCGCAACGGCCCTCTGCCGGCTCGACGCGCGGCCGATGGACGTGGGACTCTGCGGCGGGACGCCCTTCCTGATGATGGCTTCCGCCGGGCTCGACTCTCACGTGATGTCCCATCTGGACGGCAATCTCAAGGACACCTTCGGCGTCGCGGGAGTCTTGCTCGAGGGAATCGGCCACTGGCTGGTCTACGACTATCCCGAAGTGGCCATCGAGGTCGACGGCCGCACCCTGGGCGCTTCGCTGGCGATCGTGGCGAACATCCCCTTCTACGGCGGTCCCTTCCGTATGGCGCCGCTGGCCCGCATCGACGATCGCTGTCTGGACGTGGTGCTGTTTCACGGCCGCGGCCGCAGGGCGATGCTCAGTTTCGTGATGGACGTGATGACCGATGCGCACGTCCACCGGCAGGACGTGGAGTTCATCCGCGTCCAGCACGTGCGTCTCGGGGCCCCGCGCGGGATGCCGATTCAGGTCGACGGCGACGCCTTCGGCCAGACCTTGCCCGTGACGATCGACTTGTCTTCCGACCAGTTGATGGTGCTGGCGCCTCCGGGCTGAGTCGCGCGGTTCCAGCTGACTTCGGGTTTGCATATTCCCCCGCGGTCTTGGCAAGCTGGCATCGACGCAGGAGGGGCCAACCGGGCCGCTCGGCGAGCGAAGTGCTGGAGAGACGCCATGTTTACCATCGATTCCATCCGCGGCAGCGAGATTCTCGATTCCCGAGGCAATCCGACGGTCCAGGCCGATGTCTTCCTTGTGGGCGGAGCCCAGGGCACGGCAATGGTGCCCTCCGGTGCCTCCACCGGTGCCCACGAGGCCGTCGAGCTGCGCGACGGCAACAAGGAGCGCTATCTCGGAAAGGGCGTTCTGAAGGCCGTCGAGAACATCAACGGCCCGATCCAGGATGCCTTGCGAGGCTTCGACGCCCGCGACCAGGCCGAGCTGGATCACAAGATGATCGCGCTCGACGCCACGCCCAACAAGGCCAACCTTGGCGCCAACGCCAGCCTGGCCGTGAGCATGGCTGTCGCCCGCGCGGCGGCCCAGACCGCCGAGCTTCCGCTCTATCGCTACCTGGGCGGCGTCGGGTCGACCCAGCTGCCCGTGCCGATGATGAACGTCCTCAACGGCGGCCGCCACGCCGACAGCACCCTGGACTGCCAGGAGTTCATGATCGTCCCGCACGGCTTGACGTCCTTCCGCGAGGCCCTGCGCGCCGGCGCGGAGGTGTTCCACTCGCTCGCCGGAATCCTGAAGAAGGCCGGCTACAGCACGACCGTCGGCGATGAGGGCGGCTTCGCGCCGCATCTGCAGGGCGCCCACGAGGAGGCGCTCTCCCTGATGGTCGAGGCGATCAAGAAGGCCGGCTACAAGCCGGGAAAGCAGGTCGCCATCGCGCTCGATCCGGCCTCCTCGGAGTTCTTCGACAAGGGCAAGTACTGCTTCGCTCGCTCGGACAAGAAGCCGATGAGCTCCGCCGATCTGACGGCCCGCTACGCTGGCTGGGCCAAGGAGTTCCCCATCGTCAGCATCGAGGACGGCCTTTCGGAGGACGATTGGGCCGGCTGGGTGGACCACACCAAGAAGCTCGGAGGCTCGCTGCAACTCGTGGGCGACGACCTCTTCGTGACCAACTCCGAACGGCTGGCTCGCGGTTTGCGCGAGCACGTGGGCAACGCGGTCCTCATCAAGCTCAACCAGATCGGGTCCTTGACTGAAACGGTCCGGACAGTCGAAATGGCCCACAAGGCCGGCTACCGGACCGTCATCAGCCACCGCAGCGGCGAGACGGAGGATACCTTCATCGCCGACCTCGCCGTCGCGCTGGGAAGCGGCCAGATCAAGACCGGCAGCCTCTGTCGCAGCGAGCGCATCGCCAAGTACAACCGTCTCCTCGCCATCGAGAGCGAGCTCGGGTCGCTCGCGCGCTACGAGAGTCCCTGGCGGGAGTAGGAAGTAGCGGCGAACCTGCGCCGGTGCAGAGGCCTGCTCTGCGGAGTGTTCCGATCGACTCCAGGTAGGGCAGCGTCGCTTCGCTCCTGGTCCCTGCCTGCCCGGGCGAGCCTCGAGCCTCTATCTCCCCTCGCGCTCCAGCGTGCGGAAGAGGTGCTCTGCGAGGCGCAGCGGTTCGACGGGCTTCACCAGGTAGTTGGCGGCCCCCAGCTCGAAGGCGCGCACCATGTCGCGCACGTTCGAGTTCACGCTCAACATCACGACCGGGATGTAGGACAGCGCCGGGTCCTTCTTGATCTGGCCCAGCACCTCGTAGCCGTCTGCAATCGGCAGCAAGATGTCGAGCAGGAACAGGTCCGGTGCCGAGCGGCGGGCGGCCTCCAGGCCCGCAGGCCCGTTTTCGGCTCCGACCACGGTGAAGCGGCCGGTGCGCTCCAGGCTTTCCCGGATCAGCATGCGGATGTCCGGGTCGTCGTCGACGATCATCACCTGGTAGACGCCGCGCCGGATTCGAGGCTTGGCCGCTTGCGGAGCGGTCTCGTCGTCGACCTCCAGGATGTCGAAGTCCGAAAGCCCCGCCGCCTCCACCAGCTTCGTCATCTTCTGCAGGCGCGACACCAGTTGCTTGATCCGTCCCAGATGGTGATCCATCCGAGACAGGATGGTCCGGTGCGGCGACTGTTCCGGGAACTCCTCGGTGAGCATTTCGATGCCCATGGAGAGCACGGCGAGCGGGTTGTTGATTCCGTGGGCCAGGGTCGACGCCGCCCGGTGCAGGGTCTCGAGCTTCTCGCTTTCCGTCAGCTTCTCGTGCAGCACCTTTCGACGCAACAGCCTCTGGAGCCGCGCCACCAGCTCCTGGGCGTGGACGGTCTTGCTGCAATAGTCGTCGACGCCGCCGTCGAAGGCCTTCACCTTCAGCTCCGTCTCGTCATGGCAGGTCAGCATCATGATTGGAAGGCTGGCCCACTGCGGGAAGCGACGGATGGTCATGCACAGCTCGTGGCCGTCGGTGTCCGGAAGGACCATGTCGAGCACGATCATGTCGGGGGTCGCGTCGCGCAGCCGGGCCATCGCCTCGTTGCCGTCGCGGGCCTCCAGCACGTCGAAGCCGTTGTGACGCAGCAGCGCGCTGTACAGCTTCGCTTGCATATCGGAGTCCTCCACCAGGAGGACTACCGGATTGATCGTGGCCGCGATGTCCATTATTTTCGCGAGCGGACGGGTCTCCTGCTTTCCCGCCCCGCCTTCTCCCTGCCAGGGCGCATCATACCCTTTGATAGTTGGCCTAGCAAAGGGATCCAACCGGCTATCCACATTGACCTCGCTGGCGCAGCCAGTGGTCGGCGAGGACCAGCAGCATCATCGCCTCTACTACGGGGACCGCGCGCGGCAGCACGCACGGGTCGTGCCGGCCTTTGGCGGCCAGCTTAACTTCATGACCCGATTCGTCCACTGTGTCCTGTTCGTGAGCGATCGTGGCCGTCGGCTTGAAGGCCACTCGCACTACGATCGGCTCCCCGTTGGAGATGCCGCCCTGCACGCCCCCGGAGCGGTTCGACCTGGAACGTACGCGCCCGGCCTCCACCGTCATCGGATCGTTGTGCTCGCTTCCGCGCAGCAGCACGCCCCCGAACCCGCTGCCGATCTCGAAGCCCTTGGATGCCGGCAGCGACATCATCGCCTTGGCCAGGTCCGCCTCGAGCTTGTCGAACACCGGATCGCCCAGCCCCACGGGCACGTTGCGAGCCACGGCTTCGACCACTCCGCCCAGGCTGTCCCCCTCGCGGCGCGCCCGGTCGATCCGATCGAACATGGCCGCCGCGGCTGCCGTGTCGGGACACCGCACGGCGTTGGCCTCGATTTGCTCCGGCGTCACCGACGACGGTTCGAGCTGCGCCACCAGGTCCTGCACCTGCTTCACGTAGGCCAGGACCTCCACCCCGAAAGCCTCGCGCAGGAGCTTGCGCGCAACGGCGCCCGCAGCCACGCGCCCGACCGTCTCCCGCGCGCTCGCCCGGCCGCCTCCTTGCCAGTTACGGATGCCGTACTTGGCCTGGTAGGTGAAATCGGCGTGCGACGGCCTGAACTTCTCCTTCATCTCGGCGTAATCGCCCGGGCGCGCGTCCTTGTTCTGCACCAGCATCAAGATGGGCGTGCCGAGCGTCCGCCCCTCGAAGGTGCCCGAGAGAATCGTCACCCGGTCCTCTTCCTGGCGTTGCGTCGTGAGCAGGCTCTGCCCCGGCTTGCGACGGTCCAGGTCGCGCTGCACCTCCGGCTCGGAGATCTCCAGACGCGGCGGACAGCCGTCCAGCACGACGCCGACAGCGCCCCCGTGCGACTCGCCGAACGTCGTGATGCGGAACAGGTGGCCGAAGGTGTTGGGCACGCCGGCCTCCGCTATCGGTAGTCGGCCCCCAGGATCCGGCGGTCGGTCTGGGCGCCGGCGGTACCGGCAGCAAGCACGACCGCGGCGAGCAGTGCAGGGAAACGGAGTTTCATTTAACGGCGAAGGGGAGCGGGTGGCGCCTGCCACCCCAGGATTCTACCGAACGGGCAGCCCCGATGTTGCGCTCGGGGGGGCATGACGTAATAGGATCGCTTGGCCCCCAGACCCGATCCGTGAAGGAGAACCTCCATGATTGGAATGAGAACAGGCGGCTGGCGACCGGCGCTGGCCGTGCTCCTGGCATTGCCGGGACTCTGCGGTCTCGTCCCCCTGGACGCGGCCCCTCCGCCGGCGCCGAACCTCGCCGCCCTGCGTGAGGCGGCCCTGCGCGAGGCGGCGGGCCCCGCGCCGGTCTCCACGCCCGTGGCCATCGTGGGCGGCACGGTGATCACGGTGACTCGTGGGATCATCCCGAACGGGACCGTCCTGATCCGCGACGGCAAGATCGCCGCCGTCGGGCACGCCTTGCCGCCGCCTGCGGGCGCGCTCGTCATCGACGCGACAGGCAAGTACGTGATGCCCGGCCTGATCGACACCCACAGTCATCTCGGCGTTTACCCCTGGCCCAACGCACGCGCCCATGACGACGGAAACGAGATGACGGAGCCTTTGACTCCTCATATGCGCGCCGAGGACGGCCTGTTCCTGGAGGACCCGGGGATGGATCGGGTGCGCGCCGGCGGAGTTACCACCGTGCAGATCATCCCCGGCAGCGCCAACCTTCAAGGCGGGCAGGCGGTGATCCTGAAGCTGCGGCTCGGCAACACGCTCGACGATCTGAAGTTCAAGGACGCTCCGCGCGGCATCAAGATGGCCTTCGGCGAGAACCCCAAGCGCGTCTACGGTTCCAAGGGGCAGGCGCCGATGACGCGGATGGGAAACTCGGCGGTGATGCGCCAGGCGTTCACCAGAGCCCGAGAATACCAGAAACAATGGGCCGAGTTCGAGGCCAACTCACGAGCCGGCAGGCCCACCGTGCGACCCGAGAAGGACGCGAAGATGGAGACGCTGATCGACGTGCTCGAGGGGCGCGTCCGGGTCCACGTGCACTGCTATCGCAAGGACGACTTGCTGGCGATGATCCGCATTGCCGACGAGTTCGGCTTCAAGATCGCGAGCTTCCAGCACTGCCTGGAGGGCTACAAGATCGCCCACGAGCTGGCCAAGCGCGACATCGGCGCCGCCACCTGGCCCGACTGGTGGGGATTCAAGATGGAGGCCTGGGACGCCATCCCGCAGAACGCCTCTTTGCTGGCCGCGGCCGGCGTGCGCGTGTCGCTGCACTCCGACAGCGCCAACGTCGCGCAGCGGCTCTTCGGCGAGGCCGGCAAGGCGGTTCGCTACGGGATGCGGCCCGACCAGGCCATCAAGGCGATCACCTGGTGGCCTGCCACGATCCTCGGCATCGAATCGCGCGTCGGATCTCTGGAGGCCGGCAAGGACGCCGATATCGCCATCTTCACCAAGCACCCCTTCGACGTCTACTCCACCGTGGAGAAGACGCTGATCGACGGCCAGGTCGTCTGGGACGCGGCCGCCAAGGAGAAGCCCTGATGAGCACGTCCGTGACGCTCCGGATCGCCTGTCTCTCGGCGTACGCCGCCGCCCTGGGCTTCGCTGCCTGCGCG
>JACQFU010000449.1 GCA_016199905.1 Candidatus Wallbacteria bacterium | reverse complement strand
CGACCTGATGCCCGTCCGCTCCCGCTCCTGCTCCTCGAGCCGCGCCAGGTACCCCTTGGCGTCCGTGAAAAGCGACCGCAGCTCGTCGAGCCGCTCGTCGGCCCCCGGCCGGATCACGCCCCCCTCGGACAGGTCGGCTGGCGGCTCGTCGACCAGCCACCGGGCCAGCTCGGCGGCCAGCTCCGAGAAGTCGTCGACGCGGCTGGAGAGGTCCGCAAGACTCGATTCCTCCATCAGACCCTTCAGCTCCGGCAGCACCTCGACGGAGCGCTCCAGAGCCACGAGGTCGCGAGGTCCCGCCGTGCGGGCGGCCACCCGGGCCAGCAAGCGCGGCACGTCGGCCACCGCGCGCAGCCGGGAGCGGATCTCCTTGCGGCAGTGGACGTTCTCCACGAGAGCGCCCACGCGGCGCTGCCGGCCGGCGATACCCGGGCGGTCCAGCAACGGGTGTTGAAGCCACTCGCGCAGCAGCCGCCGGCCCATCGGAGTTCCCGTCCGATCCAGGGCCCAGAGCAGGCTTCCCTCGTGGTGCCCGGTTCGCATGTTCGCCACCAGCTCCAGATTGCGGATCGTCGACGGATCGAGCGCCAGGAACTCTTCGAGCCGGTAGTAGTCGGGCGGCTTCATGTGGACGGCAGCGCGGCCTTGAGTCTCCTCGCAGTAGGAGCGGACCACCGCCACGGCCGACTCTGCCAGGGCCTGGGGGGCGGCGCCGGCCGGCGGCAACGCGAAGGGCCGGAAGTTCACCGCCCCTTCGGGCAGGCGCAACGCACGCGTCAGCCTCGCCAGGAACGCCCCGCCCTTCATCGACGGGTCAGCCAGGATCTCCGCCGGCGCCAGGCGCAGCAGCTCCTCGAAGATCCGCTCCGGATCGCGCGCGGTCGTGGCGGCCAGATCGCCCGTGGAGTAATCCGCCCGGGCCAGCGCCCAGAGGGTCCCGTCGCACGCCAGCGCAGCCAGGTAGTTGTGGCCCGCGCCCTCGCCCAGGAACGACTCGTCCAGCAGCGTCCCGGGCGTCAGCACGCCGACGACCTGCCGATCCACGATCCCCTTGCCCGCCTTCGGGTCCGACACCTGCTCGCAGATGGCGACCTTGTAGCCCTTGCGCAGAAGCCGCGCCGCGTAGGACTTGTAGGCGTGATACGGCACGCCGGCGAGCGGCACCGGGTTCCCGCTGTCCTTGTCGCGAGACGTGAGCGTGATGCGCAGCTCGCGGCTGGCCGTGACGGCGTCGTCGAAGAACGTCTCGTAGAAGTCGCCCATCCGGAAGAACAGGATGCAGTCGCGGTACTGCCCCTTGATGCGGTGGTACTGCTCCATCAAGGGCGTCAGCTTCGCCGGCGGCGAGGGTCGAGCCGCCTTGGACGGGGCGGCGTCGTCTTGCCTTTCGCCTGGTGTTTGCATCGCGTTCCAACCCCCTGCGGATGCGGCCCGCCGGGACGCCGCAGTCTAGCATGGACGCGGGGAGTCGCCACAGTCCACCCCTGTCCACTGGAGTCGCTGGCGCCGCCGGCTCCGGAATCTTCGAAAAATGCAGTTGGCAGTTGACGCCGATAGGTTCCCTCGGTAGCTTTGCCTCATGGCCATACACGTTGCCCTCTTGAGGGCCATCAACGTAGGCGGAACCGGTAAGCTCGCGATGCGCGATCTGCGTCTTCTTTGCGAGAACGCCGGGTTTGCGAGCGTCCGGACTTACATCCAGAGCGGCAACGCGGTGTTCGAAAGCCCGCTCGCCGGCCCGGAAGTCGAAGCCAAGCTCGAAGAGGCCCTGGAGACGAGGATGGGCAAGCGCTATGCGGTCTTCGTGAGGTCCGCGGCCGAGCTCGAGCGAATCGTCGAGCGCAATTCCTTCCGTGGGGCGGCTCCGAATCGAGTGCTCGTGCATTTTCTGCGCGAGGCGCCTGCCAGCGACAGCCTGGCGGCTTGGCCCGTCCCGGGCAAAGAGGAACTGGCGCTCGACGGGCGCGAGGTCCTGATTCACTTCCCCGAAGGGATGGGCCGCTCGAAGTTGAAGGTGCCCTTCGCCAAGCTCGGCACGGGCCGCAACCTCTCGACTGTGACGCAACTCGCAGCGATGGCCAGGGAGATGGAGAAGTAGGGACCGCCGGACAGCAAGAGCCCCGGCTCCTACGAACCGGGCTCCCGGGTTGGGTTACCTCGTCATGGGCGAAGGAACCCTCGGAGCCCCGACGGCGTGAGCGTTGCCGCCAGCGCCAGCGACGATCCGGCCGCCCGATGAGCCGACGCGCCGGGCGGATCAGGTGTCCTTCTGATCTGTATCCTCCAGTCAAGCGTGCTTTCCGGAAGTAGGCGCGATGGAGCCGAGACCCGAGAAATCGCAACTTTTTCGGCCGCCGGAGCACTCACCCGAGAGGCGGAGAGCCGCCAAAACAAGGAGCGTCCCCGATGAGATTCCTGAGCGTTGCATTGGCCGTGTTCCTCTGGAACGGGATCGCTCGCGCGGAAGAGACCGGCGCCCGGACGCAGACGGGGACTGTGACGACCTATCTCTGGGTGAAGCCGGAAATCCGCCTGGCCAATTCCAAGAGTCTGCGATTGGTGGGGGAGCCCCTGCGTCCGGCAATCTACGGCAGCGAGCCGACGACCTTACCGGCTCAGGTGACGGGCGTACTGACCGGCGCCGAGGAAGGACAATCGTTGGAGGTGCAATCGAACGGCTATGCCGCGCTGCCGTCGCCGTCGCTGCGAGATGACGCCGTGACCAGGCTTAGGGGCAGCGTCACCGCCTACCAGGTCGTGGCGCCCGAATTGCGAACTGCGGAAGGGACGCCGCTGGCGCTCACGGGAAAGCCGCTGCTTCCGCCGGACAACCTGCCACCCGAACGGGACTTCCTGGTCGAGGTCTCGGGAACCCTGGAGGGCGACGATCCGGAGGTCGTGCTTCGAGTGGAGACGTACCGGGTCCTGGAAAGTCTGGCCCGGGTTCAGGGGACGCTTCAGAGCTCCTCGGGCAGCGGACTGTCGCTGAGGACTCCGCAGGGCGGGCTGCTGCAGCTGACGGGAACCAACCTTCAGCACCTTCAGGACAACCCGCCTGCACGCGAAGACGGCTTGGAGGTCACCGGGATCCTGGGACTGAAAGAGGGGAGGCCGTCCCTGGAACTGGTCTCCTGTCGCCTGGTCCCGGGTCTCGCGGCGAGCCTGGCCGTGCGGGAACCGCAACCGCCCTCGATTGCCGAGCGCCGGCTGGTCTTGATGGAGGGCGTGGTTTTCCCAGGAATGGACGGTCATCCCAGGCTTCAGTCGACTGGCGGACGATGTCTGCGTCTGAGCGGACCGCGCGAGACCGCGTTGCTGGACAATCCGCTTTCTCGCCAGTATCTGGTCGAGGTCACGGGTTTCCTGGGCGGCCCCGCGAGCTCGGATGAGCTCGAGATCTCGAGTTTCCGCCACCTGTCTGTCCCCGTTTGCGTCGCGCCCATTCCCCGGGTCGTGACTAGTAGATCGTTTTCAAATCAACGCTACAGTCCAAGCATCATGGTTCATGCCAAGAGGAAAGACCTAACACAGAGACACGAAGCCACAGAGGCAGAGAGAAACCTCCGTGTCTCTGTGCCTCCGTGTTGAAAGTCTTT
>JACQFU010000442.1 GCA_016199905.1 Candidatus Wallbacteria bacterium | reverse complement strand
GTAGAGCAGCTGATTTGTAATCAGCTGGTCGCGGGTTCAAATCCTGTCGCCGGCTCCAGCTTTCATCAGGGTTTTCGGGCTCTGTTTCCAGGGCGTTTCCACGGCGGATACCAGTTGGATACCAGGGCGTTTCCACGAGAGGGTCATGCAGCGCGACCCTTCCGCCACGCCCGCAGGGGGATGACGACGCCCGCGGCCTTGCCGACGGCGGTCGCCATCTTGAGCGTGAGTTGCCGCACTCCGGCCGGCACCTTGGGCAGGTAGCGTCGCGTCACTCCGTAGTCGAGCTGCCGACCGAAACCCATCAGCGACGTGACGTCGCCGCCGGCTGCGCGCTCGGCCTCCGTGATGGCCGTTCGCCGCAACGCGTGCAACCCCAGACTGCTGGCGTCGAGGATCTTCGCCACCTTGGCGACCCGGCGGATCGCCCGCAGGGCCGTCCCGTACGTCAACGGATCTCCGGAGCCGTTGGGAAACACCAGTCCCGTCAGCGGGGCCCGGGGCTCCACGAACGACAACACGGCCTCCAGCTCGGGCGTGATGACGATCGTGTCCTTCCTCCGGCTCGCCTTCTGGTGCGTGGGCGTGCATTCCTCGGCCTGCCAGTCGAAATCCTCCCACTGAAGGAGCGACGTCTCCTGGAAACGTAGGCCGGTGAGAGCCATGGTCGCGAACAGCGAGTACCAGAGTTGCCCGCGTTGCTCCTGGACCGCGGCCTTCAGCAGCGCCGTCAGTTCGTGACCGTTCAGAGGCCGGCCGGGCCGTTCCTGTACCTCGATGGGCTCGGTCTTGGCCGCCGGATTCGCATACGGGTACAGGTCGGCCTTGATCGCCACGTTGAACAGGCGGATCATCACCTGTCGGTAGTGCTGCACCGTGCTCGGCTGCAGACCCTCGCGGAGCAACTCGTCCAGCCAGTCCTCCACGTCCGTCGTCCGCACGGAAAACAGCGACCGACTGCCGAACGCCGCCTCGATCCGCCCCCGCAGCGACGCGTAGCTACGAACGGTATGCCGACGGCGGCGTGTGGCCGTCCTCCGGAGTAGCCGGTCGAAGACCTCTGTGACGGTCACCGACGACGCCGCGCCCTCGGTGTCAGGCAGACCGCGCAGTAGCCGCGTTCGCCGATCCCACAGGCTCTGGCGGGCACGGCGGGCGGCCGCCAGTACCTCCTGAGCCGGACCCTCGAGAATCACTCGGTCGTCTTGCACCTTGGGTGTGTAGCCGTGTGGCAGCCGGAAAGTCAGGCCAGGCCTCTGGCCTCCCGGGAGTCTGACGAGGACGCGTATCGAGCACGGACGCCACCAGTGGATGTCCTCCTCAATCTGCCGTCTTCGGAATCCAGGCATGAACATCACCTCCTTGGCCTCCGCTGGATTCCGGGCGGCAGTGTACTCCACACGGCTTGCGCGGCTGTCGGCTGGTCTGTGCTCGGCGTCGGTGCGGGAGAACGGAGTAGGGCTTCGATCGTGGACTTGTGGTATCGCCGGCTGCGCCCCAGGCGGATGGGTGGCAACAGATCTGTTCGCTGGTAGACGAAGTCGACGGAGCACCGCCGCACGCGCGCGACCTCCGCGGCCGGCAGCACGTCGGGCGCCGACGCCAGCTGAACGATCAGCGCCGGACGTTCGGCGGGGCCGATCGTCACTTCCTCGGCGGACAGATCGAGCAAGGCCGCCACGCTGGCCACCCACTCGGGACGCCACTGGCGTTCGCCGCGCAGCAGGCGCGTGAGCGTCGCCGGCGACGGGCCGCCTGCGGCGTGCACGTCGCGGAAGGTCAGGCCGCGGGCGCGGATGGTTTCGGCGAGGCGGGTCACGCGGGGATCGCCTCCAGGGCGGCAGCGCTGCCGGCGAAGAGCCCCAATTCGCGCCGAATGCGCGTCCGTGCTTCGGCGACTGACGCGTCATCGAGTTCGATGAGCAGCGAGCTCCGCCAGGCCAGTCCCGCCGCAACGGCCGTCGTACCGGCCCCGCCGAAGGGATCGAGAACCGTGCACGGAATCGGCTTGTGAGTAGTGCACGCGCACGATGACTCCCATCTCAGGGTTCTGACCACGACGGCCGTCTGGTGGTTCTTCAGTCCGCGATGGGGTCGCCCTGGAAAGGCAACGAGCGCACGCGATCCTTCCTTCCTGTCCGTTCCGCGCCGATGCTCCCGGTTGGTGACGCGATTCCACGGCGCCAGGCAGTTCGGGCAACACCCGGCCTCCGACGTGCCGGCGGCGATGCAGCGCGCAGCCAGCGCTGCGGGGAAGGTTGCACAGTGCTTGCCCCTGTAGGGGCTGGGCTGGATGGACCACACGTCCCGGATGTTGGCCCCGCCGGCACCATAGAAGCGATCCAGGTTCGACGCGTCGGGCGCCATGTTGCCGCGTGGCTTGAGGCCCGCCTGTCCGCGCATGGCCGTCTTCCCACCACGGGCTCCAGCCTTGTTTTCGCGAGCATCGATGTAGGGATCGCGGATCGCGTCCGCGTCGTAGTAGTA
The DNA here is from genome assembly GCA_016199905.1 of Candidatus Wallbacteria bacterium. Taxonomy (GTDB): domain Bacteria; phylum Muiribacteriota; class UBA6191; order JACPRK01; family JACPRK01; genus JACPRK01. Next base: position 4,440 of record JACQFU010000442.1, on the reverse strand, counting down.
CCGCTGCTTCTTCGCGAGGAGAAAGACCTGTTCATGCGCTCGTGTCGGTCGATCCGATACGCTCTCGGGCATCGGCGCCGGTTTGTGCCAGATGATCTCCGATCGCAGAATCCACCCATCCTCCTGGAGCGCGAACGCCAGCCGCCACGGCACGCCCAGGATGTTCTTGCGGCGAACGCCGATCCCTCGTCGCAGGCTGAAGGCGGTCGTGTCGCTCTTCTTGTTGTGACTTGAAGTGCCGCACATTGCAGCTAAATTCTGCCGGCCGGCCATCGAGTTGGAGGAGTCACCGATGACCAGCCAGAAGGTGCCGTCGTCGCGCAGTACCCGATGGATCTCGTGAGCGACCTGCATGAGGTGCGTCACGTAGAGGTCGAGTGATTGCTCGAGTCCGATCTCAAGAGGTTTCAGCGGATGACTCCCGGGCAGATAGGACCGCATGCGAAAGTACGGTGGCGAAGTCACGCAGCAGTGGACGGACTTCGCGGGCAGTCCGCGGAGGACCTGTAGAGCGTCGCCGCAAACGATGCTATGTGTCGGAATGGGTCTCATTGGGAAGGAGTGCGCGATTGCCTCATCCTCGCGATGGTCTCCGCGACCCAGCTATCGGGCATGCCGAGCAGGCACCCATCACCATCCAACGCCGGCAGCCGACACGCCGCGCGCAGGGCCTGCAGGTAGGCGTCGTCTCCGTGCTCGAGGCGCAGGCGCGCCAGTTCGGCCCGCAACTCGCTGATCTCGCTCAGACACGCGACGTGCTCCATCGACCACTCAAGGCACTCTTGACACCAGGTCTGCCCGACGAACTTGCGCGCGAACTCCTTGCCGCAACGAGTGCAGGTCATGCCCCACTTCCTTCCTGCACGTATAGCTCTCGCAGCCGAACAACGAGCGCCCGGGGCGACATCAAGAACTCGGTCGATTCGCAATCGTGTGGATCAACCGCGAGTTGCAGGTCGCAGTTGTCACCAGCAGCTATCGGCCGGGAAGTTCTCGCTTCGACGATCACCCACAGGTCCCGGTCCCACTCTTCAATCCCGCACTCGATTCCAGCTGATCGGAGTTCCCGAGCGACCTGGAACAGGTCCTGGTGCATGCCTCGACCGCAGAAGTGTCTCTCGTGATTCCGCTTGCTCCAGTGGAGCAGCGTGGCGGCCGCGCTGTCGCCTGCCGGCGGCGTGCCCGCGGAATCGGGAGCCCATCTGTGAAAGGGAAGGATCATCGTGGGCTCTCGCGATCACCCTTCACAACCACGTCCTCCGGTGATGGTGTGGACCACCGCGCGAACATCTCGTCGAACTGGCGCGTCAGTTCCGCGACGACTCCCTCGTCGAAATGGCAGGCCACGTCATTCAGGTACTCGCGCATCCGCCGCGCCTGATCGAGCAAGCAGAGCAACTGATGCATCCGCGTGGCCTTTCCCACAATGGGATGGACCATTGCAATGTGATCGAGCGCGAGCAGGATCTGGCCCCCGCTGTCAATGTCCTGCGCAATGCTGAACCGGAATCCCTTGGCCCGCGCATCGCGGATGTGATCCACCAGGTCGACGCCCATGGGGGCCGTCACACTGACATAGGCTCCCGTGCTCAGCAGAACTCTGTAGGTACTCATGGTCTTTGTCCTTTTTCCGGCAACACGAGTTGCCCGTCCTTGAGGAGTCGATTCGTCCTTTGGTTCCGAACGTGGCGTGGTCGGTCGAGATTCAGGTGACAAGCCTGGCAAAGAGCCAGGCAGTGCTCCTCGAACGTGCATCGGGGCTCGCAGCGGCACGGCCCGCCGTCGTGGTTCAGGTGTGCGACGGTGAGCACGACAGGATGGCCGCCCACCGTGCGGTCACCGCGCTTGGCCCGACAGCGGCCGTCACCGAGCAGCTCGTCGTGAACGCGACCGCAGATGCCGCGACACTCGCAGCGCCAACCGGCGCGCTCACTGCGAATGCGCAGACTGAAGGCCGGCCAGTCTGGCGGGTAGTTCTCGCGCTTCATCGGCATCTACGCGCTCCCGCCTTCGACCTGGTCGTCGAGGATCACGACGTAGCCGCCGAGGCCACCGACCCGACCCGGACCGAGCCGTGCCGCTGTGCGCAGCCGCTCCAGAGCGACATCCCCGAATGCCACGAGGCAACTGGCGCCGAAGGTTCCCGACATCGCGGAGCCGTCGGTATTGTGAAACTTGAGGCGTGGCGTCAGAAACAGGATGCCGCTGCAATGTGGGAAGATCGCGATCTGCCAAGTCCGAGTCTCGGTCTTCGATGGACACCCGAGGAGAATGCCGCCGGCAGGATGCGTGGCGAGCTTGCGGACGAATGCGGCCTCGGCCTTTCCGAACGGCGGGTTGACCCAGCAAAGCCCGTCCCAGGGCTGTACGAGCCCGTCATTCTCGATGGTGTAGTGCCGCGTCGCAGTCGGCCACGGACGGACGACGCTTGCGCACGGGTCGAGGTCGAACGGCCCGACGGCTTCGAGGATGTAACGCGGCGTGAGGTACTCGGTGCGACCCGAGGTCACGAAGTGCTGGGCGACGCGAATTTCAGGAGAGGTCAGCATCACGTCTCCACCTCTGGCCTGTACTCGGCCTCGGTCTTGCCGAACGTCCAGGCCACGGCCTCGCGGCAGCGCTTGGTCGCCGGCGGCACGCGTAGGTGATACTCACGACCCGTGCTCGGACACTGGCAGCGCACGGCTACGAGCGGCTCATCGTTGCCAATCTCAAGTCGGTAGAGCCTCCGCTCGCCGTCGTCCATCTCGCGCTTGCCGAAGTTGTCCGAGTGAAGCAGGACGGCATTGCTCTCCTTGAGAATCCGATCGATTCCAGCGCGCTCGATCATCACGCGACGGACCTCGACGTTCGGCTCCTGCAGGATGCGCGCGGCCGGAATCTTCTCTGGTCGCATGATGATTTCCTCCGTGACGCGCACTCCGTGCCAGGCCCAGATGTCCCAGTCGTCGGGGTACTGCAGAGCCATCCCCGCGGAGTTGTGGAGACGACCTTGCTCGTCTCGGTGCATCTGGGTCGGTCGCTCGGTGAGGATGACGCCGCCCTGGAAGGGCCACCACCAGCCGCATACAGCGAGGGCGAGTAGGCCATTCAGCTTCTCGATGCCGGCTATGCCAATCCGGCGGAAGAAATCGTAGAAGCCAAGCCAATTGGCGTCGTGCTGCCCGTAGCCGGCGCGATGGACTTGAGCCCCGACTTGAGCCCCGACTTGAGCCCCGACTTGAGCCCCGACTTGAGCCCGGACTTGAGCCCCGACTTGAGCCCAGACTTGAGCCCCGACTTGAGCCCAGACTTGAGCCCGGACGGAAGCTCCAAAAAATTCTTTCGGTACTCTTGTCAGGAACCAAGCGCCGAACACGCCGGCAAAGGGGGACGAGAGCCAGACGATGAATCGGGGCAATTTGAGGCCAGCGCACTTGTAAGCGCATCGGACAGCCTGCTCTACAACCTGTCGATCACACGGGCCGGTGGCCAGCCCCTTGGCCAACCACTCGTCGCGCACGACCGGGAGCAACGCCTCCTGCTCGGGGGTGAGCTTCATGACTCGATCAGTCGGCGACATTGATCGGAGCCTCCGGTCGATACTCCCGTTGCCGGCTGATCTCGTAGCTCCCTGGGGGCAAGGTGACCGTCGCGTGTTCCTCGTGAACGATGGTCGCGAAGCCGGCGGTGACGCGAGCGAACTGCGCCGTCACACGGCCCATGTCGATGACCTGCAAGTGGTCCCCGCCAACGAGACGGTGGGCGTGCCCCGTGGCTTTTCCGTGAACGAGGATGCTGCTGTCAGCCAGCTCGGCGGCCTCGGGGATTGTGTCCACGCGCCGAATCAGCACGTCTCCCTGGCGGTACATTGTCGGTAGCTGGCTGGTCTTCATCCTGATTCTCGTGTTCTTCTTCACCTAATCGCTCCTTTGTGTTGGTTGGGCCGTGTTGACGTCTGGCCGGGTTCCTAGAACGGCAACCCGCCCTCCGCCTGGGGCTTCTCGGAGACCAATGCCGGATGCGTGGACAGCCCCATCTCGGCGAGGAACCGGCTGGGTGCGCGTTCCTTCGAGGGACCCCGCGCGGGCGTGCTCCACTCGGTCTGCGACAGCAGGCAGAGATCGCGCGCGCGTGTGATTCCCACGTAGAGCACGCGCCGCTCCTCCTCAATGTCGTCGGGTTCGCGACCGGCCCACTTGGCGGGCATCTGGTCGTCGTCCAGACCGAGGATGATCACCGTTGGGTACTCGAGTCCCTTGGCGCCGTGCACCGTGAGCAGATGCACGGCATCGACGTCCGGTCGCTCGGGCAGTGCGTCGGCGATCTGTCGACCGGCGTACCACGACAGGAGATCCCGTACAGCAGAGATCGGGTAATGCCCCCAGGGCCTTCAAGGGAACCATGTCTGGAAGCGGAACCTCATGGCTTCGGCCCTTGGATAGCCGCTCGTAGGCCTGT
>JACQFU010000411.1 GCA_016199905.1 Candidatus Wallbacteria bacterium | reverse complement strand
CGGGCGGCTCCCGTTCCTCTACGGCGCCAACAGTCTGGGCGCCGTCCTCGGCTGCCTCGCCGCCGGTTTCTGGCTGGTGGAGTGGTTGGGGCTGGTCGCGACCCTCGACCTGGCAGCCGTGCTGAACGCCCTGGCAGCCCTGCTGGCCCTGGCGGCGTCGCCACCCAGCAAGACTGGCGTCCTCCCAGGCCAAGAAAGTAGGGCGATCGTCGCTTCGCTCCTGGTCCCTGCCTGCCCTGGACCGCGCGCCCCTCCCGTCCCCACCTCTCCCTCCCCCGGCCCGTGCGTCCTGAGCTCGTCGCAGGACGACTCACCCACTCGTCCCATCTCCGCGCGCTCCATTCTCGCCGCGGCGTTCCTGTCCGGGGCTGCCGCGATGTTCCTGGAGATCGCGTGGACCCGCCTGCTTGCACTGGTCCTCGGTTCCTCCGTTCACTCCTTTGCCCTGATGCTCGCCTGTTTCATCTCGGGCATCGCCGCTGGAAGCTGGTCGCTCGGCGCCGTCGACCCGGGGGTGCCGGCGGCCCTGGGCTTCGCCCGCGGCCAGGTCCTTGCGGGGCTTCTGACGCTGCTCGCGCTCCCGCTGGCGCAGACCCTGCCGGGCGCTTTCGTCGCGATGAAGCAGGCGGTCAACTGGAGCTTCGAGGCGTTCCAGTTCGCCCAGTTCGCGCTGTCGGCCCTGGTGATCTTCCCGGCCACGTTCTTCTTCGGCCGCACCGTCCTGGACGGCCTGCTGCTGGTCCCTACGATGGGCATGCGCAAGACGCTGGTCCTGGGCGCCTGTGTTTCCCTGGCCGCCGCCGGAGTCGCCGCCAGCGGCGTGCTGGGCCGCAAGGCCTGGCTGCGAGGCGCCCGCTGGTGCGCCGTCGCCGTCCTGGCCATCCTGGCGGTGCTGCCGGACTGGAACCTCGCTGTCCTCACCCAGGGTGCGTTCCGACTCAGAAGGGCCTCCGACACCAGCCACTCCGCCGACAATCCGCGCCGCGTCCTGTTCTTCCGCGAAGACGCCACGACCACCGTATCGGTGGAGCGCTTTTCGAGCGGCGTCCTGTCGCTCAAGGTCAACGGAAAGCCCGACGCTTCCAACACCGACGCCGACATGCGCACCCAGCTGCTGCTGGCCCACGCTCCGCTCGTCTTGCGCCCCGACGTCGCCGACGTCCTGGTCATCGGCCTCGGCAGCGGCACCACGATGGCCGCCGCGTTGGCGCACCCGCTCCGCACCGCCGACTGCGTCGAGCTCTCCACCGGCGTGCGCGAGGCGCTCCCCTACTTCGAGGGCATCAACCGCGGATTCTGGAAAACCGACCGCCGCGCCCGCATCCTCATCAACGACGCCCGCAACTTCTTGCAGGGCACGCCGCGGCAGTACGACTGCATCGTCTCGGAACCCTCCAACCCCTGGGTGGCCGGCGTCGCAAGCCTCTTCACCCGGGAGTTCTTCGAGTTGTGCCGCAGCCGCCTCCGCGACGGCGGCCTGATGGCCCAGTGGCTGCACACCTACGAGCTGGACGAGCACGTGCTGAAGACGCTCTTCCGGACCTTCCGCTCCGTCTTCCCTCACGCGATCGTGCTCCGCATCGCTGCTGCCGACATCCAGATCCTTGGCTCTACCCGCCCGATCCGCCCCGACTTCGCCGCCGCAGCCGCGCGGATGCGCATCCCGGCCGTCAATGTCGATCTCCGCCGTGCGGGCGTCCCCGACCTCTTCTCGCTGGCCGCCCTCAACTGTTTCTCCGAGTCGGGCCTCGAGGACTATTCCGGTAAGGGCCTGCTCCACACCGACGACTATCCCGTCGTCGATTTCCTGGCGTCCCGCACTTTCTTCGCCGCGACGAGCGTCGCGCTCCCCGACGCCCACTACCGTTTCCAGGCCCGCGACACTCTGGCCGCCCTCTACACGGCCGGAAAGCCGCCCACACCCGACCAGCTCCTCGCCTTCGCCCGAGGAAACCTCGACCAGTACTCCAAGGAGGCCGTGCTGGACGCCGCTCTCACCGCCGCCGCCGCGCGAACGTCCGACCCCGCCGCGCACCGTCTCGCTGCCGAAGCGCTGCTTGCCCTCGGCGAAACCCTGGCCGCGCTGGAGCACGCCCGCGCCGCCGCCAAGCTGCATCCGGACACAGAAGAGCTGGAGACTCTCTATCGCGCTTCTCTGGCCGTCGCCCGCCTGCGCCAGCCGTTCTTCCAACCGCCCGACGTCTCCGAGGCCGTGGCCGCCAAGCTCGCGCTCGTGAAGCTGCGCCCCGGCGCTGTCGAGCACCAACTTGGCCTGGCCGACGCGTACGTGCTAGGCGGGCGCTTCCCGGAGGCCGAGGCGGAGGTCGGGCGCATCCTGGCGCGGGAGCCCAAGAACGAGACTGCGCGCGCGCTGCTGGAGACGATCCGGAGGCAGAGGGCGGGGGGGAGGTAGGGGAACGCTAGCCAACTTGTGAGAGTCGCGCACGCTCGCCGAAAGGACACAGTCCAGACGCAGAGTGCGAGAGACGACATGGATGCCGTGGCGTTGCGCGAACCGCTCAGCCTCTCGCCAGAGTTCCTCCGGAATCCGCCGGCCCCGGTCACCGCTTCTCCGCCACTTCTCAAGCCGGTGCCGAAGCTCTGTCAGCTCAGCACGAACGCTATCCAGTCGTCTCCTTCCCATCGCATCGCCTCCTTGCCCCAGCCGGGCAAGTCACGAGGCTACGCCAAGAAAGATGGCAACGTCACGCACGCTTACCGAAAGGACAGGAAGGACACCGCCTTCTGCATCACCAATGGTACGGGAG
>JACQFU010000036.1 GCA_016199905.1 Candidatus Wallbacteria bacterium | reverse complement strand
TCTTCGCCACGCCCCAGCAGCAGGAGGAGATGGCCGCCCAGTACAGGAAGGGCGGCTACGGCTACGGCAGCGCGAAGAAGGAGCTGCTGGCCAAGGTGGACGCCTTCTTCGCGCCGTACCGCGAACGCCGCGATCAGCTCCTGGCGCATCCGGCCGAGATCGACGACGTGTTGGCCGAGGGCGCCCGCCGCGCGCGGGCCGTCGCGCGCGAGACCCTGGACGCCGCGCGCTCGGCGTGCGGGGTTTGAGCGGCCCTACTTCACCATCTTGGCCAGCTCGCCCTTCTGGTGCAACTCGGTGAGGATGTCGCAGCCGCCGACGAACTTGCCGTCGATGAAGATCTGCGGGATGGTCGGCCAGTTCGTGTACTGCTTGATCCCCTCGCGGATCTCGGCATCGGCCAGCACGTTGACGTCGTGGAACTTCACGTTCAACGATTGCAGAATGCCGGCGACCTGAGCGCTGAAGCCGCACATCGGCGCCATCGCGGTCCCCTTCATGTAGACGACGACCTTGTTGCCCGTCGTTTCATTGTCGAATCGTTCCTTCAACTTCGCGTCCAGCATTTTCGCCGACCTCCCGGGCTTCGGATCAGACCTTTGCCCATTCCTCCGCAGTGTATGTCTTGAGCGTGAGCGCGTGGATCTCTTCGGTCCCCGCGACATTCAACAGCTTGTAGACCAGCCTGTGCCGCTCGAGCAGGCTCAGCCCCCCGAAGGCCGGCGCCACGACCGTGATTTCGAAATGGTCGCCTCCGCCCGTCATGTCGGAGACCTCCGCGCGCGATTCCGCCAACCCCGATTCCAGAAGCTGCTTGATCTGTTCCGGTTCCATCGTCCGTGACCTCCGTCACTCCCCCACCGTCGAAGCTACTCTCCTCCCCTCCTGGAGTCAACCCCGCTTCCCTCCCATAATCTGTAATCTGTGATTGTTTGTCTTCTGTCTTTCAGTCAGGGATTTCCAATCTTCCGGTTTCAAATCTCAAATCCCAAGTCTCGCGTCTTCCATGCGCCCACTCTGCCTCGCCCTCTCGCTCGCCCCCGCCGCTTGCGCCTGGCTTCCCTCGCCTCCCTGGCCCCTGCGCCTCCTGGCCATCCTCGCGGCTCTCCTCCTCCCGGGTCTCCCCCTGGCCCTCGCGCGCCGTTCTCCTCGACGCCTGGAAGACTCGATCTTTCTGGGCTACGGACTCACCGCGCTTCTGCAGCCGGTCGCGCTCTGGCTCTTCCGCTGGTGCGGGGCGCCGGCCACTGCGACCTCCTACGCGGGCTTCGTCTTCGTCTCGACTCTTCTATCGACGCTGCCTGGCTGGCGTCTGCCTCGCGAAGCGCCTTCCGGCGCCGACCGTCAATCCCTGGCCACGGTCGTCGCGATCGTTGCCTTCGTGCTCTTGCTCCTGGGCCGTCCCGTGCTCGGCGACATCGATCGGTTCGTGTTCCTTCCCGGCTGGCCCTTCGAATCGGTGCTGCAACCCGGCTCGGCGGGTCTCGACATCGTGTCGTCGCTCGCGAGTCCGGCAGTCGCCGATCCTTCCCGTGCCGTCGAGCTGACAGTCCGCAACCCGGCGCCAGGCCCGGTCCCGTTTCTCATCTGCCTCCATGTATCTGCGCCCAAAGGCCGTCTCCTGTCGCTCGAATCCTCTACCGCTTCGCTCGGCAGTGCCGACCTGGGTCGCCGGCAATACGAGGACGGCCCGTTCTGGGATCGGGTCTACCGGGCCGCAACACGAGGCAACGACATGTTGGTCGTGCCGCTCGCTGCGCCTCCGGGAGAGAGCGTCTTTCGAATCGGAGTGCGCGAGTCTTTTGGCGAAAAGCCTCTTCCTCCCGGCGATCTGCTCGAGGGCCTCCAGGTGGAGAACTTCTCGGACTCCAACCGGCAGAGGTTCGTGGACCGGCTGTTGGCCCGCAATCTCTCCGTCCCCGACACCGGCCAGGTCGTCAACGCCCGCGAGAGCTTCTTCATCGGCTACCGGATGATCGAGTCGAGGGCCTTCTCGTTTCACAACCCGCCGCGTGGTTTCTATCCTATGGCCGTGGCCGAGTTGGCGGCAGGCAGCCACGTCTCCAGCCTGCATCTGCTGACGCTCGTGCAGCTGGGCCTCACCTGCCTGGCCGCGCTTTCGCTGGCGAGCCTCGCGTTGCCCGATCCCGGGAGCCGAGCGACGACCCGGTTGCTCGTGGCGGTGGCTGGAGTGGCGCAGGGGATGCTGGCGTTCTACGGTCCCTGTGCATTCTTGCAGGACGCCGGCTACACGCTCGATCTGTTGCTGACTGCCCAGGCGCTCGCGGCGGGGCTGCTGGGCCAGGCGGTCCTTTTCGGAACGCTTGCGAGCCTTTGCCGGCAGCCGGGTCCGGTCGTGGTGCTGCTGCTCCTGGCAGGCGCGTGGCGCGCGGGATTGCCTTCCCGAGTGACGGTGCGCCTTGCAGCGGCAGTGATGGGTTGCGTCGCGGCGGTTTACAGCGTCGTCGGCACGAGCGCCTGGCTCGACGGGCGGTTCCGCGAGTGGCTGGGACTTCTTTTCTTCGAGGCCGTGACAGAGCACACGACCCAGGCCCGGCACGTGCCCTCTGTGGTCGGCGCCTTGCACTGGCTGGCGCTCCTGGCGCTCCTCTCCGGCGGGCTGGCGCTCGCGGCGCTCTGGGCGCGTGGGGAACTGGCGCGCCGGATCGCGCCGGCCTTCGTGGGATACGCTCTCGTGCTGAGCCTGGCTCCGATCCAGCCGCACTACTTCGAGCCGCTGGTCCACTTCGCGGCGTTGCTCGCCTGCGCAGCCGCGGCGCGCTGGCCGGTGACGGCGCGGCCCACGGCCCAGGTGCTCGCGCTCGCCCTCGCGGTCCTGGTCCTGGCCGGCGCGTTCCACGAGCTGGACCTGCGCCACCAGATTCCCGGAGGGCATCTGCCGATGCCGCCGCAGGGCGTGTGGCCTTGACCGAGCGCGGCCATTCGCTTGCCTGAAGAGGCTGACGCTGATATCCTGAGCGCTTCGACTGCCGCTTGCGCGGAGATGGGAACCACTCGATGCTCGATCTGATTCACAACTTTTTTCAGAATCTCTACAACCTCGAGGAGCTGATCCGCTGGGGCGGAATGACGGTGCTGATCGTCATCGTCTTCGCTGAAACGGGGCTGCTCATCGGGTTCTTCCTGCCGGGTGACTCGCTGCTGGTGGTCGCGGGCGTGCTCGCAGCCGCGGGCCACCTCAACATCCTCTGGCTCAACGTGTCGTTGATGCTCGCCGCCGTCATAGGAGACGCCGTGGGGTATCAGATCGGACTGCGCACCGGGCCCAAGATCTTCACCCGCGAAGATTCGCTGTTCTTCCGTCGCTCGCACTTGTTGCGGACCCACGAGTTCTACGAGCGCCACGGCGGCAAGACGATCATCCTGGCGCGTTTCATCCCGGTCATCCGGACTTTCGCGCCGGTCGTCGCAGGCGTGGGGACGATGGGCTACCTCCGGTTCGCCTCCTACAATATCGTGGGCGGCGTCTCGTGGGTCGCCTCGATGACGCTGGGCGGCTACTTCCTCGGCCAGGCCGACAAGGACATCAAGCACCACATCCACTATGTCGTGGCCGCGGTGATCTTCGTGTCGGTGCTCCCCGGCATCTATGCGGTGGCCAAGGAGTACCTGCGTCCCGGGCCGCCCTCGATTCCTCCGCGGCCCACCGTGCCCGTGGCCGAACCGGCGGCCATGCAGAAAGCGGACAGCTAGACCCTCGCCGAAAAGCACCGGCGGCGGGCTTGGCGCTTCGTGTGACGCTTGACCGGGGTCGTCCAGGGTGTCCGTGCAAGCTGCGAGCGACAGGATGGAGGGCCTTGGAGGGAGCGTGGGGCGGAGCGCGGGCCTGGGAGACCCTCGGGCCGCGTCATCCGGACGTGACACACCGCGCCCACCGTCGCCAGGAGCGCAGATGGAATGAGAAGGCTGACCTCCTCGACGGGATGGCATCATGTGCCTCCCACAAATACCTTTGAACGGGTTCGAAGCCCAGAGGAGA
>JACQFU010000410.1 GCA_016199905.1 Candidatus Wallbacteria bacterium | reverse complement strand
CGGACATTCGCCCGCCAGCCAGCCAAGTTCGGATTTGATCCAAAGCGCAAGTTGGGCCGATAGACTCCCTGGCGGGGCACGCTCAGGCGGGCGCGCTGCTGACCAACCACATCGCACCGGGCAGGCGCACGCTCGCGCCGTCCAGATACGCCGCCAGCGCCTCGCGGATGGACACGATGGCGGCTGCGACGGCCTCCGCCGGCTGGCCGCGCAGCGCGCTGCTGACGGCGCCGATTTGGGTCGACTGATCCACAGCCGCCTCCAGCCCGCGGCCGGCGGCGATATCCAGATCGAGGTCGAGCTTGGCGAGCCGCGGCGGCGCCCAGCCGGCTGCGGTGAGTACCTGGAAGACGCGCTGCGGATCGGCGAAGGCGAACATTCCGGGGGCGTTCGGGGTCGCCTTCGACAATTTGCCGTCCCACTGCTTGACGACGCCCTCGTAGCGCGCCTTGTCGTCCTTGTCGCACTGGTCCACGGCGTCGCTCGACGCCAACACCGCGGTCGCCGCGTCTTCCATCGACTTGGCAACCTCGTCGACCACGCTCACGGTGCCGCCGCGCGCCACCCGGGTCACCACGGTCCGCAACTTCAGCCGCCGCTGCTGCTCGTCCAGGTCCCTCGAGTAGAGGATTTCGATGATCTCGCGCGAGGTGTCCGATAGCTGCGGATCGTAGAGAATCACGCCCTTGTCGCCGAAGATCTTCGAGATCTTGTTCTTGAACTCCTCGGTCAGGTCGACGTTGTTCGGCGGAGTGTCCGACAACTTGTTCTGGTTTCGCATCGCCAGGATGTCCTTGGTGATGTCCTCGACCACCTTCAAGAAGTCCGGGTCGTTGCCCAGCATCATCTCCTCCAGCGCGGAGTTGAGTTTCTTGGAGGCGTAGATGGCGTGCGGGTTCGTGTGGATCTTGTGCTTGCCCGCCGTGTCCATGCTGTCGATCAGCAAGCTTGGCAGCCGCGTGTCGCCCCCAGACGACTTGTAGTACGAGGCGCGGGCCTGCTCCACCTTGCGCAGCGGGTACTCGTCGGCGGCATGCGCGTAAGCCTTCAACGCCGTCAGCACCGCTGCCTGGTAGGCCGGCGTCCCGCGGTCCATCTGGCGCGCCTGGTCCATCAGCATGTCGCCCCACTCCAGGTACATCCGCGACCGCAGCTGCGAGAAACTCGCCTTGTACTTGGTCGCCTCGGCCTTGCTGAAGTAGTCGGCCCCCGCTGCCGAGAGTTTGTCGAAGAGCGCTTCGGCCTTCTTGAATGCCACCTCGGCCTTGGCCGTGTCGCCCTGCACGACGGCGCTCATCGCCTCCCGCTCCAACTTCGAGAGCGTCAGGAAGTCGCTCTGGGCTCCCGCCGCCTTTTCAGGGCCGATGCCCGCCATGTCCTCTTGTTTGTGCAGACCGCGGATGAAGTTCTCCGCTGCAATCGTGCTGGCCAAGGGCGAAACGTCGAGCTTGAATCGCGCCTTGATCGTGTTGAAGTACTGCTCCCGCGCGCGCTCCGGAGTCCCCGTCACGGCCAGCCAGTAGCCGTACGGCACCGTGTCCCTATTCAGCAGTTCCTTCAGCTTCGCCAGCAGCTCCGCCACGCGTTGCTCCTGGTCCGCCGGCGGCGTGGCGTTGCCCTCGTCCTTCTTCATCAGCCCCATCCTGCGAACCGTTCGCGTGAAGTTGACGTAGTCGTCCTTCTGGGCCGCCAGGATCAGCGCGTCGAGATCCGCCGGATTCAACTTCCGGAGCGCCTGAGCCGGTGTCTCCCTCGACCCGTTCGGGACCTCGATGAACTTCACCAGCTCCTCGGCGAAGCGGTCCATCGCCGCTTGCACCTGGTCGACCGGCAAGCCGGTCTGCGCCGCCAATTTCGCCGCCAGCCCCGCATCGCCGGCCAACTTCGCCAGCAACGCCTTCGCCAGTTGCTGAACTTGGGCTTCCTTCAAGCGGAACTTCTTGGTGCGCGACCAGTAGATCTGCGTCGAGGCAATCTGCAGGTGCTTCAGCGCCAGCAGCAGGTCGTCGTCTTTCTGGGCCATCCGGCTCGCGCCCATGTACTCCTGCCCCATCCGGAAGTAGGCCTCCGAGATCGCCTCCGCCGAGGCCTGCTTGTCCAGGAAGTTGACCTGCGCGGGATCGCGCGCCTCGAGCCGCTGGCCGAAGTCCGCGGCCATCCCCACCGGAGTCTTGTCGAGGTCCGCGTAGCCGTTGTCGGCTTGCTCCTTGAGCGCGTTCATGATGCCGCGGCGACTGCGCAACGCATCGGAGCGCGCGTCCGAGAAATCGGACCCTGTCAGGTAGACCGTGAAGTTGAAAAGCAGCGAGGCGGCGCCCTTGCCCTGGGTCTGCAAGCGCCCGATCGCCGGCTCGCGGTTCAAGTCGGGGAAGATCTTCTTTTCCCAGTTGCCCTGTTGCAGCTGGAAGTAACCTGTCGAGGCGGCCTGCCAGTAGAACTTCAGGGTTTCGGCGGACATATCCGAATCCGGCTGTCCTGCCTTCACGGAGCGCCGGTAGAGGTTTTCGTAAGCCTGACCGGCCGTGATGTAAGCCTGATTCAAGAGCGCGGCCTTCTCCAACCCCTGCGGATACGTGTAGAACGGCTGTCCCTTGCCGCCCTTCTCGTGCAATCCCAGGTCCGTCTCCAACCGCGCGATCAGCGCCAGCAAGCTCGCCAAGCCCGTCTTCAGCGTCGCGACGGCCGAGGCGTCGTCGGTCTCGATCGCCGTCGAGATCGACTGCGCCGCCTCCAACCGCTGCTTGCGCAGGGCGTCGAGATCGCCCGAGGCAGGCGGCAGCTTCTGGATCTGGGACGATCGGCGCGGTCCCGTGGCCTGATTCAGGCCTCCGAACGCTTCGTCTGCCGATTGAGCTGCGAGCACTCCGGCGGCTTGAAGCGCGAGGACCAGGACCAGAAGGGCAGGGCGAAGGCAGGTTTTCATGGATCTGTTCTCCTGTGGTCGATCCTCGCGGGGGCGTCCCATTTTGGGCGCAAAATCGCAAGGACCTCGGGGAGGCCGCTGGGCCGCCCAGGTCTACTACCGATCATGGATCGCGGTTGTTGCCGGAAGAGCCGAACCGATTCCCGGCCGTCGCCACACCGGCGCCTGCCCTTCGAGCTCCAGGACATCGGCCTCGATCACGCGGGCCCCGTAGCGGTCGGTCCCGCCTGGCCGCCCCTCCACACGCACTCGGCGGCCCGGAGCCAGGCCAGCCGGCAGCCCCAGTCTCACGCTCACCGTCACCAGCTCGTTGGTGCCATCCATGCAAACGTTCGTCAGCCGGTGCGCCGCATCGGTCCGGGCGACCGTGCCGGCTACGGACGCGGCCACAGTCTTCACGGGCTCCACGACGGCGGCTGCCGGCTCCTCGGGGGTGGCCGGCGTATCTCCGACCAGGCCGATGATCAGGAAGATCGCCGCAAACGAACCCGTCACGAGCGCTACTCGGTATTCCGGCCGGCGGACCAGGGCCAGGAGTCCGAGCGCGATCCGGCCGGCGCTCCCAGCCGGCCGTTCGCTTCCCTCTGCCGGCTCCTCGGGGCGCAGGAACCTCTGTACCATCCCGGCGAAGTTCCCGCGGGCGATGCCGAGACTCTTGCGAAGCTCTTCGAGAGCTGCGAGCGCGGGCCGGGCTCGATCGGGCGGCAGATCGCGTGCGGCGACCAGCAGGGGAATGACGTCCCTGCTGCCCGATCTTCCCAGCAACTCCGCCGCACGGTCGACCAGCGCCAGCTCCTTCTCAGTCGCGAGCGACGCCGCGAGCAGCGCCCTCGCCTCGGCTGTGCCCAGCGCGAAGACGCAGTCCTGGGCCTTCTCTCGCGATTGCGCCTCGGGCGAAGAAGCCAACATCTGCCCCAGCAGCTCCAGGGCCCGCCCGGCGTCGATGGAGGCGAGCGCCCGCGCCGCGCGGCATCGCACTAACCCGGAATCGACGCCCAGAGCGGCGGCGACGACCTCCCAGGCTTCTGGACCCTCCAGGCGTGCCCGAGCTTCCAGCGCGGCCGCGGCGACGCGGGGCCGAGAGTCGGTCGATAACGCGGCGAGCTCGGGCAGCGCGTCCTTGCCGCCGAGCCGGGCCAGCGCTGCCACAGCAGCCGCCGCTTCCAGGGCGACCGTGGCGCGGGTCGCCTGCCCCGCCAGCGCTCGCGCCAATCCGGCATGGCCTCCCGGCCCCGACGCCAGGCGCCACAGCAGCTCCAGGCGGGCCACGGCTGTTCCCCCTTCGAGTCTCGCAGCCAGCTCCGGCCCGGTTTCGGGCTCGAACGTGTCGGTTGCAATGTCGGTCGTGGCGTCCGCAAACTCCGCCGCGCCGCGCGACCGCAGGACCTCGTTGGCGACGATCTGCACGCGAGGGTCGCGGTCCCCGGTTGCCAGCTCCCGCAGCCGCGCCTCGACGGCGGGCAGCCAGGCGTAGGGCGCCAGGTCGCGCACGGCTTGCAGCCGGTCCCGCCCGCGAAGCGCAGAGAGTTCCTCCCTCACGAGCTCCAGGATGGAAACGGCTATGTCGGGCATGGCGCGATGGCGAGCTTGAGCCGTCATTCTATCGCAGCATCTTCGGCCAAACTTTTCCCGTCATCCGGTATAGTCACATGCGATGTTACGCCAAGCTGCCGTCGCTGCCCTGCTCGTTTGGATGGCGCTGCCCTCCCCGGCCGCCGCCAAGATCTCGTCGGCCGAGAAGTCGGTCCGGTTGCAGAATGCTCGCGCGGAGTACCGAAAGGAAGTCGCCTCGAGCGGGCTCGACTCGGCGCGCGCGATGGAGCTTCGCGGCGAGATCGCGCGAGTCGAGTCGCTGCCGACCGACGACGCCGACGCCTCCTCGGTCGCCGCCTCCGCGCCCCAGACCTCGGTTGCGCGACTCCCCGACGAGCACTACATCCAATCGCTGGTGCACCCCGCGAGCTATAACAACCAAAGCGGCTATCGAAATCCATGCGGCCCCTACGCGCTCACCTCGATCCTCAACAGCTTTGGAGAGCCGGCCGACTTCCAGTCCGTCTACGACGGCGTGGCACCCTCCCACGACGTCGGCTCCGGCGCTCACGAGGTCAAGTCGTACCTCATCTCCCACGGCCACAAGGCGGTCGACCGCAACCACGGCAGTCTCGACGATGTCGCCTCCGCCATCGACCGCGGTGAGCGCGTCATGATGATGATCAACGCCAACCCCGACGCGCCCACCCTCTACACGACGCACTGGATCGCCGTGAAGGGTTACAAGGTCGTCGGCGGCAAGCGTTACTGGCAGACGGTCGACTCCTACTTCGAACTGGGAGGCGAGTTCGCTGCCGGCGGCAAGTATCCCGACGGTATTCCCGACGACGAGCTGGCGCGGATGTGGAAGAAGCCCGTGCCCACTCTGCTGGGTACCGGCGCCGGCTACAGCAACTACTACATCACCGTCGGGAACCAGGCCCCAAGCATCGTCGATCGCGTGCGCAACATCGGCTACGGCTTGAACGACACGACCTCCACGGAGGTCCTGATGAGTGGCGCGCGCGACCTGACGCGAGGGTTCGACAACACGTTCGGCCCGGGACGCGACTTGGGGCAGCGGCTCGGCGGCTTCTTCCAGATGACGCTGGGCGGCGGGTCCAAGGTGCTCTTCAACCTGCCGCCGCTGCTGATGTCGGCCACCGGCCACGCGCTGCGCGATGCCGGCGCCGGAATGAGGAGCTGGGGCGCGCGCCAGTGGGAGCAGGGCGGGGTCTCCGGCAAGGTCGCCGGAGCCGGCGCCACGGTGCTGGGCGCGATCACCACGGGCGCCGGCTGGGTGCTGAACGCCGCCGGCACCATCGGTTCGGCCATCGCGGGAGTCGCCGGCGACGTCTTGAAGGGCGCCGGCCAGGTGGTCGGCGGCATCGTGAGCGGCGCCGGGAAGATTTTGCACTCGATCTTCTGAGGCCGGCTCCCGGACTCGCACGATGGAGCCGCGCTCGACCCGCACGCCGAGGGCCGAGGGCCGTGGAGCGAAGAACGGTCGGTTTCGCCACGGAGCCGCGTCCGTGGTCGCCGTTTTCCTGCTCTTCGCGCTTCTCGGCCTGGTGCTGTTGCTGGCCTTCCGCTCCTCGGCAGTCCGGTCGCTGGCGACGCGAGTGCGGTTCTCCGAGCAGGCGGAGCTGCTGGCGCTCTCGGCGCTCGAGGAGGCGCGCGCCCGCGTGGCGTCCTCGG
>JACQFU010000409.1 GCA_016199905.1 Candidatus Wallbacteria bacterium | reverse complement strand
CGGACTTTTGAATTGCGCCAGCAGGAGAAGAAGCGCGAACCATCCTCCCGCACCCGGAAGGCGCGAGGGCAGAGTCCCAGCGTGAAGCATGTCTTTAGCCGCGAGCAGTCGATCATGCTATCGGCCGTCCGGGCTCGCTGGACTACGAGACCGACAGGGCCACTGCCATCTCCACGGCGTCGAGCAGGCTGTCGGGCAGGGCCTCGCCCTTCCAGGCCAGGTCCCACGCCGTGCCGTGGTCGACGCTGGTGCGCACGATGGGAAGGCCCAGCGTCACGTTCACGCCCCGCAGCGTGCGCATCCTCCCGGACGCAGCCTGGAAGCAGGCCAGCTTGAACGGGATGTGGCCCTGGTCGTGATACATCGCCACGGTCAGGTCGAACTCGCCGGAAAATGCCCGCACGAAGGCAGTGTCTGCCGGTATCGGCCCCACGGCCCGGACACCCTCACGCAGCGCGTCGCGGATGGCGGGGAGAATCCGGCGCCGTTCCTCGTCGCCAAAGAGTCCCGCTTCTCCCGCGTGCGGGTTGAGGCCGCAGACGGCGATCCGCGGCGGCCGGCGCGCCAGTCGCCGGACGGCCTCGTTTCCCAGCCTCAGCGTCTCGAGCACGCGGCGCCGAGTCACGCCGCCCACGGCTTCGGCCAGGGGCTGATGGCAGGTCACGTGGACGACTCGACGGGGGCCGTCGGCCAGCATCAAGGCGAAGCGTCGGGTGCGGGTCAGCTCGGCGAGGATTTCCGTGTGGCCCGGGTAACGATGGCCCGCCATCCAGAGCGCCTCCTTGCTGATCGGCGCGGTGACGATGGCGGAGACCTTGCCGGCGCGAGCCAGCGCCACGGCGTCGACCACAAACCGGAAGGCCGCCTCGCCGCAGGCTGCCTGGGGCTTGCCGGGCGCGAAACCGACGATCGAGACGTGCGAACCGCGGACCACGCAGAGCGTGCGCGGGCTGTCGATTGTCTCGGCCGGACCCGCCACCTCCCGAACCGTGAGCCGCCGCCCCGTCAGCTCCACGGCGCGGCGCATCACCTCGGGGTCGCCGCAGACCAGCGGGACGCAGGCGGCCCGAAGCCGCGCCGCCGCCGCCGCACGGGCGACGATCTCAGGGCCCACGCCTGCCGGATCGCCCATCGTGATCGCGATGAGCGGCCGCCGGAATCCATCCACGCGTCTGTCCTTCATGCCTGCGCCTCGAGTCTGGAGCCTGTGTGTATACTGTAGTGTTCGAGGCGCTCCGGGTCAAAGTCAGAGGCTGCCGGGGCCGGGCGGGAGGCGACCGTGGCCGAATCCTCAGCACGAAAAAAGCGGCAACAGGCGGTGATGGCCGAGCTGGCGATCATCATGGCCGTCATCGTTACGACTTACGCCCTGTCGTCGTCGCAGCTCTTCCGGCTCGTCGAGCAAGGCACCTACGATTACCGGCTCATCTTCCGGCCCAAGCAGGAGACGGCGCGGGAAATCGTCTACATGAACATCGACGACGCGAGCCTCCTGAAGTTCGGACGCTGGCCGTGGCCGCGTTCGCACTTCGCTCGAATCGTTTCGACGCTGAAGCACTTCGGTGCCCGGAACGTCTTCCTGGATATCGAGTTCCCCGAGGAGAGCCCCAAGATCCTGAAGGACACGATCAGCGGGCAGAGCTTCTTCCACACCATCGACGTGTTCGAGGAAGGCACGCAAGCGGGCATCGGAAACGCCCGCACGGAGCTGACGAAGCGGCTCGATCCGGCCAATGTCGACGGGACTCTCGACGGACTGAAGGGCTACGTCGATCTGCAGATAGGTTCGCTGCGCCGGGACCTGCAACAAGCCGTGGTCAACCCGGACCAGGTCTTTGCGGACTCGCTGAGGCGGTGTGGAAACATCTATTCGGTCTTCTTCGTTCAGGAGCCCTCCGCCCGCGTACTGCTGGAAACGCAGTCCCGCTTGAAGAGCGTCGAGGCATACGTCGCCGACCATCCCGACGATCCGTTCGGACAGCTGCCGAGAAACCTGGCCGCGTATCCCGACGCAAAGGACCTGTTCAGTCTCGTGAAGTTGAGGATGTACATGCGCGCGCATATCGACGCTCCCACGCCGGTGGTGGCGACCGATCTGGGGCTGGAACCCGACTACGTCAGCCGCGAGATCGAGACCGCTCGTCAGTACGTCTTGGAAGAGGCGATCGTCAAGGAAGTGCGCGAGGCGCCAAAGGCCAGCTTCGAGGACGTCAGCGGGTGGGTCCTCAAGAAGCTGGTGATCGCAAATCCCGGCAACTACGAGGAGTTCATGCGGAAGTTCTACACGAAGGCAAGCAGCCAGCAGATCGTGAAGAGCCGCTTCTCGATGCCGCTCTTCTCGGGCGACCACCAGCTCAACGTACCTGCCTCCGACGACTTCCAACCGCCCATCTCTCTGTTCGTCCAGTACTTCAAGGGGCTCGGCTTCTCGAACGTGAAACCCGACAACGACGGTTCCATCCGCTCGGTGCCGCTCTTCTGGAAGCTGGGAAACAAGATGGTCAAACACTCTGCCTTCCGGCTGGTGTGCGACTATTTGGGGGTCAAGGACTCCGACATCAGTATCGTCAGGGGACCCTACGTCATCCTGCGGTCTCAAAAGGGTTCGATCGCGATCCCGGTCGACGATCAAGGACAGATGCTCATCAACTGGGCCGGCGGATTCCTGACGGCCTTCGAGCACCGTTCGCTCGACGGCGTGCGCGACTATCTCAACCTCACGGAGGACTATCGCTTTCATCTCAAGCAAGGCGATATGACGAACAAGTACCACTTCTACTCGAATCGCCTCGAGGCGACGCTGGAACTGGAGGAGAAGGTAGGCGAGCTGGAGTACCTGGTCGCGAACCCGGCGGGCGCGGCCGACGCGACCCTGGCAGAGACCGCACCGGTAGCCTTGGCTCAGGCGCGCAAGGATCTCGAGGAGGCGCGGACGACACTCCTGGATGAGAGACCCTGCACT
>JACQFU010000408.1 GCA_016199905.1 Candidatus Wallbacteria bacterium | reverse complement strand
TACACGTGCCAGTAGACATGAGACGGTCCGGAAGTCTATAAGGAGTTTTCCCAGAATCCTTTCCGACGTGAGGCAGTCAGCCCAAGCGAAAGAGAGGGAGGTTCGATCCGATGAAAGCCCATTTCCCCGAGCAGCTGCGATACACCAAGGACCACGAGTGGGTCGAGATCCTCGATGACAACCATGCCCGCATCGGCATCACCGACTACGCGCAGGAGCAACTCGGGGACATCGTGTTCGTCGAGCTTCCCGAGCCCGACACGGAGCTGGAGCAAGGCGACACCTTTGGCGTCGTCGAGTCCGTCAAGGCCGTCAGCGACCTGTACATGGCCGTGGGCGGCAAGGTGCTCGAGGTCAATCCGGACCTCGAGGATCAACCCGAACTGGTCAACCAGGCCCCCTATGGGGACGGCTGGATGATCGAGATCGAGGTGGCCGAGCTCGACGAGTACGAGAACCTGATGGGTGCCGAAGACTACGAGGAGTACGTCCAGTCCGAGCGCGATTCCAAGGAGGAAGAGGGCGGCGACGACGACGACGAAGACGACGCGCGCGGCTTCGACGCCGACGAGGACGATCGGGACTGAAATGCCGGGCGGGGCTCCGCCCCGCACCCTGCGAGGGGGCCTTGGCCCCCTGGACCCCTATTGGATGGTGTGGCCTCCGCCAAGTAGCCGACGGCTGCTTGGACACGCGAGACTCGGCCGTGCCAGGAGCGTTCCGAACAGCCCTGCCGCCGAGTGAAGGGCCACGGGCAACGCCCCCCGGGGGCGATCCGTTCGACTTTCCAGGAGCGCTATCGTGAGTCATCCCTATATCCCGCTCACCCCAGCAGACGAGAAGACGATGCTGGAGACCTGCGGCCTGACTTCTGTCGACCAGTTGTTTGCTTGCATTCCCGAATCCATCAGGAGTGCCTTCCGCGGTGACGGCTTGCCGCCCCGGCCGCTGTCCGAGGACGCAGTGGTACGAGAACTTTCGCGACTGGCGGCTGCCAACACAGGCACCGACCGCCAGGTGAGCTTCCTCGGCGGCGGGGCCTACGACCACTACGTCCCGAACCTGATCCGCAGCATCCTCTTCCGCAGCGAGTTCGCGACGGCCTACACCCCGTACCAGCCGGAGGTCAGCCAGGGGACGCTGCAGGCGATCTTCGAGTTCCAAACGCTGATCTGCAACCTGACCGGGTTGGACGTGGCCAACGCCAGCATGTACGACGGAGCCACCGCGGCGGCGGAGGCGGCGTTGATGGGCTGCGGCGCCAGCGGCCGGGACCGGGTGTTGGTCTCCGCGGGGGTGAACCCGCGCTACCGGGATGTCATCGGCACTTACTTGAAGGCTACGGACCGGGAAGCGACGCGGGTCGACCTGGAGCCCATCGGCCGCACTTCCGGGGCGGCGATCGGGGGCGCGGACGTCGCGGCGCTGATCGTGGGGTATCCCAACTACTTCGGGCTCGTGGAAGACCTGGCGGCGTTGCGCAAGCAGCTCGACAAGAAGGCGCTGCTGGTGGTCGTTGCCAACCCGATCGCGCTCGGGCTTTTCGCGGCCCCGGGAGCTCTGGGGGCCGATGTGGTCGTGGGAGAGGGGATGTCGATGGGGGTTGGCCTCAACTACGGCGGTCCCGGCCTGGGTTTCATGGCGGTTCGGGAGGCTCTGATGCGCCGCATCCCGGGAAGGCTGGTCGGGCTGGCGCGCGATCACGAAGGGCGCGTGGGCTACGTGCTGACGCTTCAGGCCCGCGAGCAGCACATCCGCCGGGCCCGCGCCGCATCCAACATCTGCACCAACCAGGCGCTGGCCGCGCTGGCCGCGACGATCTACATGTCGACGCTCGGCAAGAGCGGGATGGGGCAGCTCGCGAAGCTCAACTACCACAAGGCCCACCACGCGTTCCGGGCGCTGTGCGCGATCGAAGGCGTGAGGCCGGTCTTCTCCGCGCCCTTCTTCAACGAGTTCGCCGTGCGGCTGCCGAAGAACCCCGTCGAAGTGCTGCGGCAACTCGAGGAGAAGGACGGGATCGCCGGCGGCCTCGCGCTCGGCAGCGAGCACCCGGGGCTGCAGGACGCCGTGCTGATCGCCGTGACCGAGAGGCGCACGCGCGAGGAGATAGGCCGGCTGGCCGCCGGCGTGCGAAGGAGCGTGAGCTGACCGTGTCCAGCGAGAAACTCATTTTCCAGCTGTCCGCGCCCGGCCGTTTCGGCATCGAGTTGCCCGAACTGGACGTGCCTCCGGACCGGTCGTTGGACGAAGTGCCGCGGGAGCTTCTGCGCGGGGAGCTCGACTTCCCGGAGGTGAGCCAGGTCGACGTGGTGCGCCACTTCACCCGGCTCTCGGCGCTGAACTACCACATCGATAGCGGGATGTACCCGCTCGGCTCCTGCACGATGAAGTACAACCCGAAAGTAAACGACTCGATGGCGGCATTGACGGGCTTTGCCGAACTGCATCCGCTGGCGCCGGCGCGTCACGCCCAGGGGGCGCTGGAGCTGGTCTACAGGCTGGGGAAATTCCTGGCGGCCGTGGCCGGGATGGACGAGACGTCGCTGGTGCCTGCGGCGGGCGCGCATGGCGAGTTGACGGCGCTGATGATGGTCAAGGCCCACTTCCGCAAGAAGGGAGAGGAGCGCACGCGCGTGCTGGTGCCCGATTCGGCGCATGGGACCAATCCGGCCAGCGCGGCGATGTGCGGGTTCGAGGTCATGGAGGTGCCCTCGGACCATCGGGGATTGACCGACCTGGCCGCGCTCGGCAAGGCCTTGGACGAGCGCGTCGCGCTGGTGATGTTGACGAACCCGAACACGTTGGGGCTCTTCGAGGAGCAGATCCTCGAGGTGATCCAGTTGTGTCACCGCTCGGGAGCGCTCGTCTACTGCGACGGTGCCAACTCGAACGCTCTTTTGGGACGTGCGAGGCCCGGCGACATGGGTTTCGACGTGATGCACTTCAACCTGCACAAGACCTTCTCGACCCCACACGGCGGCGGCGGCCCGGGCGCCGGGGCGGTCTGCGTGACCCCCGTGCTGGCGCCGTACCTCCCCATCCCTCGGGTCGTTCTCGAGAACGGGACGTACCGATGGGCCGAGGCCTGCCCCGATTCCATCGGGCGGATCCACGCGTTCTATGGGAACTTCGGCAACCAGGTGCGGGCTTTCACCTACATCCTGTCGCTGGGGCTCACGGGGTTGAGGGAGATCGCCGACGCCGCGGTGCTCAACGCCAACTACGTCAAGAGCCGGCTGCAAGGTGTCTACGACGTGGCCCACGACCGAAGCTGCATGCACGAGTTCGTCCTCACGGGCAAGCGGATGGCGCGCACCAAGGGCGTCAAGACGCTCGACGTGGCCAAGCGCCTGCTGGACCTGGGGTACCACGCTCCGACCATCTACTTTCCTCTGATCGTGGAGGAGGCGATGATGGTGGAGCCGACGGAGTCCGAGAGCGTCGAGAGCCTCGACGGGTTCGTGGCTGCGATGCTGCAGATCGCCCGGGAGGCCGACGAAAACCCGGACCTGGTCCGCAACGCTCCGCACACGACCGTGGTGAGTCGGTTCGACGAGGTGGAGGCCGCGCGCAAGCCCATCCTGCGGTGGCAAGGCAAGCTGCCGAGAGAAACGAAGTAATTCGAGTCCCGGAGTCCGCACGGCGAAAGCCCCTGTGAAACGATAGAACCGCTCTTCCAGATGCTTCGAGTCCTTTTTTCACCGCCGGCGGACGGGCCCTGGAACATGGCGGTCGACCTGGCGCTTCTGCGGAGCGTGGGGGCGCGGCGCTCCCCGCCCACGCTCAGGCTTTATCGCTGGCGGGGACCCTGGGTTTCGATCGGCTACTCCCAGCCGCCGGGCGCGGCCGTGGACCTGCCTGCTTGCCGGGAGCTGGGCTGCGGCCTGGTGCGACGGCCGACCGGCGGCAAGGGGCTCCTGCACGGGTTCGACCTCACGTACAGCCTGACCCTGCCGGCCGACCATCGCATTTCCCGGCTGGGAGTCGAAGGGTCTTACGAGGCGATTTCGCGAGTGC
>JACQFU010000035.1 GCA_016199905.1 Candidatus Wallbacteria bacterium | reverse complement strand
GTTCTTCGTGACAGCAAGCAGCTCGTGGCCTGTGCTGCTCGAGCTGATGGGCAGCTCGCTGATCGATCTGAACAGCTTCGATCAGCGGTTGCTGGCAGCCCTCCGCGGGGACGCGACGCTGCCGCCGCTGCGAACCGTCGAGCTCGAAGGGCCGGCCGCGTCTTCGTTCAATCCCTCGGCAGGGTTGGGCTCGCGAAGCAAGTCGCGAGGCACGGGCGGGGCCCGGCAGCAGCGCCCGCGCAAGCCCGGCCGGGACTCCTCATCCGGGAGCGGCGGTGCCAGCTCCGGCGGCCCGAAGTTCACCGTGTATGCCACTGCCGAAGGGCTAATCGGAGGTCACACCTCCTCGGGGCTGGTCATCCAGCAATGGACGGAAGGTGTCGCGCTCCCGGACCCCTCGGCTCTACACCGCAAGACCCACGTGGTGTACCTGAAGAACCACCGAGACGCCGACGCCACGGTCTACGACGTCGGTCCCTGGAACATCAACGACCCCTACTGGCGCAATCCCAACGGCCACCCCCAGGCCGAGAGCGGCCGGGATCGCACCGGTCGAACGACCAATCTGGCCGGCATCGACCTGATGAACGGCACCTGGTACAAGCTGCTCGGTCTACGCAGCTACGACAAACACTTGATCGAGAGCACCAGCGGCGAAGTGACCTGGTGGTTCGTGAACTGACCGGCTTCCCCCGGCCCGGCCCAGGCCGTATGCTCTGACCCTCTTGGGGCAGAGCATGGACAGTCGCATCGACAATGCCGGCGCGAGCCTGCCGAAGCGGGGAGAGTTTTTGGCCGCCAGGACGGGGGCTGCGGCGCTGGGCAGCCTGGCCGTTTGGTGGGTCGCGGCGCTGGGTTCCCGGGACGGGCACCCGTGGGCGGGCGTGGCGGCCGCGGCGGCATTTGCGGCAGCGCACCTCGCCGGCTCGAGCAGGCGAGGGGCAGAGCTGGGAGTGCTGTTCGTGGCGGCGGCCGTCGGGTACGCGGGGGATTCGGCGTTGACGCTGGCCGGGGTGCTGTCGTTTCCGCCGCAAGCCCGGTTGATGGGGCCGAGTCCGCTCTGGATGGTCGGGCTCTGGATCGTATTCGGCGCGTTGCTGCACGGCGAAATGCGCTGGCTGCACTCCCGGCTGCGGCTGGCCGCGGCGCTCGGGGCGCTCGGAGGCCCCGCAGCCTATGCCGGCGGAGCGGCAGTCGGCGCGCTGCAGCTTTCGGGCGGTCGCGGTCGAGCGCTGGCCGCCGTGGGCGCGCTGTACGCGCTGGCAGTGCCGCTGCTCGCGATCGTCAGCGAGACCTCCGAGGGGCGCGCTTCGGAGGACGGCCACGAGAGGCTGGCGCGCCGGCTGGTGACCATCCCTCTGGCCATCGCGCTCTTCCTGGCCGTCACGGCATTGATGCCGATCGCGGCTCCCGCGGCGGCCGCCATCGATCTGGTCCGCGTCGCGCTGTGGAGCGCGCCGGTCTCGGCTCTGCGGCTCCTGGCTTTCGGCTGGATCTATCTCGCGACCGAGCTTGCCGCTGTCGCGGCCCTCTTCACCGCCTGGCTCTGCTCCATTCCGACTGGAGGGAGCCGGATTGTCCACTGGACCTACCACATCCAACGACTCTGGGTCTCGAGCCACCTCTGGTGGATTCGCAAAATCTATGGCCTTGGTATCGAGCTCGAAGTGGAGGGCGCGGACGCGGCCGCTCGGGGGCCGATGCTCATTTTCATCCGCCACTCGAGCATGGTCGACACTTTGGTTCCCACGCTCCTCTTCTCGAACCGGCACGGCATCCGCCTCCGCTACGTGCTGAAGCGCGAGCTGCTCCTCGACCCGTGCATGGACATCGCAGGCCATCGTCTGCCGGCGCGCTTCACTGCCCGCGGCTCGTCGCGCAACGAAGAGGAGATCGACCGCGTCGGCGCCCTGGGTCGTGGGCTGGCCACCGACGAGGCCGTCATCATCTGGCCGGAGGGAACGCGATACTCGCCCGAGAAACGCGACCGGTTGATCGCGCGCCTCGAGCAAAAGGACCCGGCCTTGGCAGCCGAAGCCCGCGCGCTGAAGCACCTGCTGTTGCCCCACGTGGGCGGACCGCTGGCGCTGCTGGAGACGGCAGCCGAGGCCGACGTCGTCTTCTACGCCCACGCCGGTTTGGAGGGCGCCGCGGGCGTACTCGACTTCCTTTCCGGAAAACTCGTGGGCCGGGTCCTTCGCGTGCGGCTCCGGCGAGTGCCGCGCGCGCAGATCCCCGACGGTCGCGAGGCGCGCATCCGCTGGCTGTTCGATCAGTGGCGTCGCATGGACTGCTGGATCGACGAGCAAATTCGTAGGGGCGGCGGCCGGTAGCGACGGCAGGGCTGCTAGGCAGCCGTTTCCACGGGAGCAGTCGCGGCTTTCGGGACTCCGTAAGGAACCCAAGGCCTGGACCCGAGGTATCATGCGCAGCAGATGCTGCGCGCGGTCCACCGTCTTCCGTTGTTTGCGCTCGCCTGCGCCCTGTCTCTCCCGGCCTGCGGCGCCGAGCTGCTTCCCGCTCAGGCGCTGCTGCTGCCGGGCGTCGCGGGCCTTCTGCCGAAGGGGACCGTGGCCGGGCTGCCCGAAGAGCACCCGGACAAGCCGGTCCTGACCCGCTCGGTGATGCTCACCAGCGCCACCACGCGCCCCGGGCCCCTGCGCCTGGCGCTGGTCGTCCTGGAGCCGGCGGGTGGATCCCGCCGCGCGCGACTGCTCGCGATGCGTCCTCGGGGTTCGAAGATGGTGTCCGAGCTGGACGTCACCAGCGAAGCTCCCGACTTCCTCGACCTGCGGCTGGGCGCTTTCCGCCCGGGCGGCGGCGCCGTCCTCGGAGTCCAGTGGGCCGGCGGCCCCGGTCCTCACGAGGGGCTGCTCCAGATCTGGGCCCTGGGAGACGACGGACCTATCGAATCCTTTCACTCCAATGCGGAGGGCTTCTACTTCGAAGATGTCGACGGCTCGGGCCACGCTCAGCTCGTCCTCTATGCGCCCGAGGCCGACTCGCTTGTCTTCCTGCCCCGCGTCTTCGACTGGCAGGGGAACCGCCTGGTGGAGTCGAAGGGCCGCCACGACCGGTTCGACAAGCGGCTGCTGGCCGACTACGACGAGGTGCTCGACAGCTGGAGGGCCGCGGCCCAGCCGGGCGACCCGCCCCGGATGGTGATGGACGTGGCCCTTCAGAAGGGGCGGCTGCTGGAGCGCCGGTCGGAGAAGGCCGCGGCCTTCAATGCCTACGAGCAAGCCATCGATCTCGTCCCGGACAACCTGGAGCTCGCCGAGGAGCGGCAGGCCTACCAGCGTCGCGAAGTACTGGAGCGGGTCGTCGAGGCCCGAAGGCGGGCGACTGTCCTCTACGGGTTCCGGCCGCGGTAGTCGCTGCGCCGCGTCGCTTCCAGGGCCAGGCCCAGCACCTCGCGGGTCGTGGCAGGATCGACCAGGCCGTCGTCGAAGATGCGAGCCGTTGCGTGCAGCGGATCGATGGGACCGTTCTCGGGGCCGACGCCCATGCCCGTCGCCGAAATGGCGGCCGTGGGCCAGGCGAAGACGAAGCGGGCGCCCAGCGAACGCGCCGAGAGCGCCACGTGCGCGGCTCCCGCCGTCGGACCGGCGATCACGCTCACCAGGGGCGAAGAGAGGCGCGCGACGCGGTCCATCAGCGCGGCCATCGCTTCCACTCGGCCTGCCTCGCCGGCCTCACCTGCGGCCGCCAGGAACACCACCGGCAGCCGCCTCTCGCCGGCCAGCTCCACCAGCCGGGCCACGAGTCTGGCTCCTGCCGTTCCCAGCGCTCCGAAAGCCGCCGCGACGGCGACGGGATGCCCCACCAGGCGCGCGAAACCCGCAGCCACTTCCGGTGCGCCGGCCGTTTCCAGCGGCTCCAGCAGGCTCGCGTCCAGCAGACGAGCCAGCACCTCTCGCGGATCGGGCGCGGCTTCGCCGAGGATGCCGTGCAACTCGGACGGAGAGTGCGCAGGCTCGACGGGCTTTTTCCGCTCCCAGAGCGGTCGCCCGGCTGGAGGCAGGTTCTCGACAATCCCGCGCGCCAGCTCCAGCGCGTGCGAGTCGTCCTCGGCTAGGTGGTCCGCCACGCCGCTCACGCGCGCGTGCACGTCGCCTCCGCCCAGCTCTTCAGCGCTCACGCGCTCCCCCGTCGCCGCCAGCACCAGCGGCGGACCGGCCAGGAAGATCGTCCCTTGCTCCCGGACGATGACCACCTCGTCGCTCATCGCGGGCACGTAAGCCCCGCCGGCCGTGCAGCTCCCCATCACCAGCGCGATCTGCGGAATGCCCTTCGACGACATGCGCGCCTGGTTGTAGAACATCCGGCCGCCGTGCTCGCGGTCGGCAAACATCTCCGATTGAAGCGGCAGGAAAGCGCCGCCGCTGTCGACCATGAACAGGCAGGGCAACCGGTTGCGTTCGGCGATCTCTTGAGCGCGCAAACTCTTGGTCACGCTGACCGGGTGGTAGGTGCCGCCATTGACGGTGGCGTCGTTGGCGATGATCGTGACCAGCCGCCCGCGTACGGTCCCGATGCCGGTGATGCACCCGGCGCCGGGCACCTCGCCGCCGTACATCCCGTGCGCGGCCAGCGGGGACAGTTCCAGGAACGGTGTGCCAAGGTCGAGCACGCTCTCCACTCGTTGCCTTGGCAACAGCTTGCCCCTCTGGACATGCTTGGCGCGCGCCTCCTCGGGCCCGCCGAGCCGGGCGAGCGCTGCCAGCTCGTGCAACTGCTCGACCTGCCCGGCGAGCCGCGAGGCGGCGTTCACAAACCGGGGATGATGCGGATCGACGGCTGTTCCCAGGGGGCGCACTGCAGGTGGTCTCTCCGCGGAACCCGTCTACTTGCCCTTGGCGCCCTTGCCGGCGTCGGCCTTCTTCTCGCCGACCTCGAGCTCGAGCGTGACCTTGACCTCTTCGCCGACAGCCACGCCCCCGGCCTCAATTACCTTGTTCCAGGCCAGGCCAAACTCCTTGCGGTTGATGGTGGTGTGGCCGCTAAAGCCCGCTCGGTTGCCCATCTTGGAGTCGCTGATCGCGCCGAGCATCTCGGCCTCGATCGTGACCGGCTTGGTGACGCCGTGAAGGGTGAAGTCTCCCGTGATCTTGGCGGTCTTCTCGCCGGTCGGCTCGACCTTGGTCGACTTGAAGGTCATGGTCGGAAATTTCTCCGCGTCGAAGAAGTCTCCGCTCTTGAGGTGTCCGTCGCGCTTCTCGACCCCGGTGTCGATGCTGTTGGCGAAGATGTTCACCTCGACGGTCGCCTTGCTCGCGTCCTTGCCGTCGTAGTCGATCGTTCCGGAGAAGTCTTTGAACTTTCCCGTGACGTTCGAGATCATCATGTGGCGCACGCTGAAGGCGACGGTCGAGTGCGCGGCATCGATCTCCCACGTGGCAGCGGTGGCGGTGGTCGCCAGGGCGAGGGTGGCCGCGAGCGCGAAGGCCGTGTTTCGGCCCATGGAATGAAGATTCATTACTGGCTCCTTTCAAGAGTCCGGTATGAGTGTTTGGAGGCTGCGGCCTTTCTATCACTTCCATCCCTGCGCATCCAGTGGACCGATTGGAAAAGGTCCCCGCCTGTCGCTCCTCGGGTCGACGCCGCCCGATTCCCGACGCAACATGAGAGACGATGCGAACGGGAACGCTCGTCTTGCTGTTTCTGCTGGCTGCCTTGCCGGTCCGGGCTGCATCTCCCGGCATGGCCGGCAGCTGGTACGACTCCGAGCGGGGCCTTTGGCTGGTGCTGGAGCCGACCGGTACGGGATACCGGACTACCGTGGTGCTGCTGGATCGCTGGCCCGACGGCCGCCTGGTGAACCGCTTCGACGGTCTGGCGCTTCCCTGCAAGCTGCTGCGCGGAACGCTCGGCTTCGGCGGCGAAGGGAAACCGGCCGGGGACGCTCTGGGCCGGCGCTGGCGCATCGAGGGCTCCGTGCGGATGGCCCCGGCGCTGGACCGCCTCGACGGAGCGATCCGCGTCGAGAGCGCGCCGTACGTCGAACCTCCTCACCCCTCCCAGCGTCTGGAGCTTCACCGCCTGGAGGGCGCGCCGACTCTGTCGGTGCTGACTGCAAATCGCCCCGCGAAGCCGAAGCGGCAGATGCCCGTCGCCGAATCCGAGCGCGCCGTCGCCGTCGCCGTCGGCATCCAGTATCTGCCGCAAAAGACCGACGTCGAACAGGGTCTTGCGACCGGCCGGATCCGACACCTTCCAAGCGCGGTTGATGCGCCCGTTTTCGATCATATTTCCCGTTCCCGTGTAAAGAGTAACCGCGGCGCCCGACTTGCCCTTCCACTGGCCCTTGTCGCACACGACCTTGCCGCGCGAGAGGACCACCTCGGAGTAGCCCTTCACCCGCATTCCCTCGTAGGTGTTGTAGTCCACGCGCATGTGATGCGTCAGCGGGTTGTCGATGCTCAGCGTCTCGGTTCGCTCAGCGTCGAAGATCACCAGGTCGGCGTCGCTGCCGACGGCGATGGTGCCTTTGCGCGGGAAGAGGCCGAACATCTTCGCGGCGTTGGTCGACGTGAGCTGGACGAATCGGTTCAGGCTGATGCGCCCCTGGGCGACGCCGCCGTTGAAGATGAGGCTCATGCGGTTCTCGACGCCGGGTGCCCCGTTGGGGATCTTGCCGAAGTCGCCCATGCCCAGATCCTTCTGGCCCTTGAAACAGAACGG
>JACQFU010000414.1 GCA_016199905.1 Candidatus Wallbacteria bacterium | reverse complement strand
CGTCTTGATGCGCACTGTCACAGGCAGGCTTGGCTTCACGTTCATCTCGCTGCGGATCGTGCGGATGGAGCGTACCAGTTTTTGCAGCAGCTCCATCTCGCGTTCCGTCGATTCGTTTCGGAGCGCCGAGTCCGCCAGCGGCCAGCTGTCGGTGGTCAGCCGCCCCGTGTGCCCCGGAAGATGGCCCCAGATCTCCTCGGTGATGAAGGGCATGAACGGGTGCAGCAGGCGCAGGATTCCCGTGAGTACGTACTGGGCCGTGGAGAGGGCGGCCTCTTTGGTTTTCGCCTCGGCCTCCTCGCGGATGCGCGGCTTGATGAACTCGACGTACCAGTCGCAGAACTCGTTCCAGGTGAACTCGTAGAGACCCGAGACCGCCGCGTGGAAGTCGAACTCCTCCAGCGCCTTGGTGGTCGCGGCGGCGGTTGCCTGAAAGCGGCTGACGATCCACTTGTCCGCAAAGTCGGCGTTTTCGACCCGGTAGGGGCCGGCGCCGCTTTCGGACACGTTCAGCAACAGGAACCGCGCGGCGTTCCAGAGCTTGTTGGCGAAGTTGCGGCCCATCTCGAACTTGTCCTTCGAGAGCTTGATGTCCTGGCCGCCCGAGGAGAGCATCATCAGGCTGAAGCGCATCGCGTCCGCGCCGTACTCGTCGATCACTTCCAGGGGGTCGATGCCGTTGCCGAGACTCTTCGACATCTTGCGGCCGAGGTGATCGAGGATGGTGCCGTGGATGTAGACGTGGCGGAAGGGCTCGCGCCCCATGAACTCCAGGCCGGCCATGATCATCCGCGCCACCCAGAAGAAGATGATGCCGCGGTCGGTGATCAGCGTCGAAGTGGGGTAGAAGGTCTCGACGTCTTTCGTCTTGTCGGGCCAACCCAGCGTGGAGAAGGGCCAAAGCGCCGACGAGAACCACGTGTCGAGGACGTCTTCCTCGGGGCGCAGCTCGCCGCCGCAGGCCGCGCACGCGGGCGGCAGCTCCAGCTCCACGGTCAGCTCTCCGCAGTCTTTGCAGATCGCGGCTGGGATGCGGTGGCCCCACCAAAGCTGGCGCGAGATGCACCAGTCCCGGATGTTCTCCATCCAGTCGAAGTAGAGCTTCTCCCATCGGGGCGGGACGAACTCGACCTTTTTTTCGCGGACCACCTGAATCGCGGGGGCCGCCAGGTCTTTCATCTTCACGAACCACTGGCGCGAGAGATAGGGCTCCACCACCGTGTCGCAGCGGTAACAGTGGCCCACGGAGTTCGTGTGGTCGTCGACATTCACGAGGAGGCCCTTCTCCTCCAGCAGCACCACGAGGTTCTTTCGGCAGACCTCGCGGGTCTGGCCGGCGAACTGGCCGCCGTTGGCGTTGATGGTGGCGTCCGGGTTCATCACGTTGAGGGGCGTGAGGCCGTTGCGGCGGCCCGCCTCGAAGTCGTTGGGATCGTGCGCGGGGGTGATCTTCACGACGCCGGTTCCGAACGCGCGGTCGACGAATCCGTCGGCGATGACGGGGATCGGACGCCCGACGATCGGAAGCACCACAGTGGAGCCAACGAGTCCTTTGTATCTTTCGTCCTCGGGATGCACGGCGACGGCCACGTCGCCCAGCATCGTCTCCGGCCGGGTAGTGGCGACCACGACGCCCTCGCCGCCTGCCTCCGCCGGATAGCGGATGTGCCACAGCTTGCCCTGAGTCTCCTGGTACTCCACTTCGATGTCGGAGAGCGCCGTTTGGCAGCGCGGGCACCAGTTGACGATGTAATCGCCCCGGTAGATGAGCCCTTTCTTGTAGAGACCGACGAACACCTCGCGCACCGCGCGCGAGCAGCCCGGGTCCAGCGTGAAGCGCGTGCGAGACCAGTCGCAGCTGGCCCCCAGGCGCTTGAGCTGCTCGATGATGGCGTTGCCGTACTCGTCTTTCCATGCCCAGACGCGCTTCTCGAAGGCCTCCCTGCCGAGGGCCTCACGGCTGCCGCCCTCCTTGGCCAGCTCCTTCTCCACGACGTTCTGGGTGGCGATGCCGGCGTGGTCGGTGCCCGGGACCCAGAGCGCGAGGTCGCCCGCCAGACGCCGCCAGCGGATCAGGATGTCTTGCAGCGTGTTGTTGAGGGCGTGCCCCATGTGGAGCCGGCCCGTCACGTTCGGCGGCGGGATGACGATCGTATAGGGGCGCCGGCCGGCCGCGTCGTTATAGACACGGAAGAGATTTTCAGTCGTCCAGGCGGAGTAGATCCTGTCCTCGACGGACTTGGGGTTGTAAGCCTTCTCGAGTTCGATGGGCATGTCGTGGTCTTGCGAGGTCTTCAGCTGTGAGGCGAGTCCTCGGTGGACTCGCGTATCTTCCCGAGGGTTCCGGGCCCGGGGTGGAGGGGCGGCATCTTACACCAGGCTCTGCAACCGTTGGACGATCTCCATCTTCGTCCGGAGCCGCAAGCGCACGCGGTCGATATCCTCCGGTATCACGGGCTGGGCGGCCAGCGGGTCGAGGCCCGAGAGCGCGTCGCGGTAGCGGCCCGAAGCCTCGCGCACCTGGACGACGCCCCAGAGCGCCGCGGCGTTGGCCGAGTCGAGTGTCAGCACTTGCTGGTAAGCCTTTTCGGCGGCGTCGAAATCGGCGGCATCCTCCTTGGCCTTGGCCAGGTCGAGGAAGCTCTTGAGGGTGAGCGACGGATCGAGCACCTTCACGTCGGGGCTCTCGCGGCCGACCACCTTCTCGCCGCAGAAATTGCAGTAACGGCTTCCCTCTGCGGCGACACGCTCGCACTTGCGGCACCAGTACGGGTTGCGGGCGACGACGACCTCGGCCATCTTCACGACGCTGGCGCGTGCGGTGTAGCCCTGCGCGGACTCGCGGATGACCGAGTTGTGCGGATGCTCCGTGGAGTAGACGATCTCGACCACCTGGTGCAGCTCCGGGTCGACGGCGCGGCCGACGGATTTGATCCGCTCCAGTCCGATGAGGCCCGAGATCTCGCGGAGGCTGGTCTCGATGGCCGCGTACTCCTTTTGAGGACCCAATCTATCCTTCAAGTCCTGCAGCTTCTGGAACAGGGTGATGATAGCCTGCACGAGCTGGAAGGAGCCGGTCGGGGAGGCACTCTCGGCGTGGGCCCGGGCCTCGTCCAGGCGGGTCTTGAGACGGTCGGCCTCGTCCTTCAGGCGTTGGTGCTCGCGCTCTGCGACGCGTAGCTCGTCGTCCTTGCGGGCCAGCTCGTCGCCGAGCAGGCCGTCTTTGCCGGGCCCGTGCTCCTTGAGCTGCGCCACGGTCTGTTCCAGGTGTGTCTTCTCGGCCTGCAGCCGCTCGAACTGCTCTCGCAAGTCGCGCAGTCCGCGGGCCGCGTCCGCCCCGGGGCCGGCCTCGGCCAGCTCCTGGCGCAGCCGTGCGAGCTCCTCGTCCTTGCGGCCGAGCTTCGTTTCCAGCGCGCGAACCTCGCCCCAGAGCTTGTCGAGTTTCTTGTCGTCGCCCGGGGAAAGATTGCCGCGCAACCGTCCCAGCTCCTCGGCGCGTTTCTCCAGCTCGGCCGACAGGGCCGCGTAGCGCTCTTGCTGCTCGGCGAGCATCTCCTCGCTCTTGGCGGCGCGCCGGGAGAGGGCTTCGTTGTCCTCTTGCAGCTCGCGCTCGGTCTTCTCGTGGGCCTTGAGCTTTTTCTCGTAGCCTTCGAAGCGACGCGGGAGACCGCCATCGTCGTCGGCCGCGGGGCCGCCTCGATCTTCCTCGAGGTTCTTCACCTTCAGCTGCAGCAGCTTGATGATGTTTTCCTTCTGGACGATCTGCTGTTGGAGCTTCTTGTAGAAGTCCGAGTTGACCTTGGGCTCCTGGCCGAGCATCGATTCTTCCACGGACGGATCCTCCTGAAATGCGTGCCCGCGCGGCCGGACAAGATAGCCGCGCTGGGCGCGGGAAGTGTATCATCCGCTCGCGGACGAAAGCAACGAAGCCAGGTGCCATGCGTGCTATCCTCCTCCTCACGTCATGCCCAACCTGATCGTCCGGGAACTCAAGGACAGGAAAGGCGAATCCTATGTCGTGAGGCAGGCCACTCCCGCCGATGCGGCCCAGGTGCTCGCCTTCATCGATCGGGTGTGTCACGAAGCCTCGGAGTTCCTGCTGATGGAGCCGGGGGAGGTCTACTTCACCGTCGACGACGAGACGGACTACTTGACTAGGCTCTTCTACGCCGACAACTCGCTGGGACTCATCGCGCAGCGTCACGGTGAGATCGTCGGCTTCCTCAACTTCGACGGCGGCCAGCGCCGCAAGGTCCGCCACGCCGGAGAATTCGGGATGTCCGTCCGGCAGAGCCACTGGGGCCTCGGCATAGGCGGCAGCCTGATCGATCTGTTGATCGAGTGGGCCGCCGCCTCACACGTGGTGCGCAAGGTGAATCTGCGCGTCTTCGCCAACAACGATCGCGGGATGCGGCTGTACAGGAGCCGAGGTTTCGTCGAGGAGGGACGCCTGTCGAGGCAGATCTTCCATGACGGACGCTATCTTGACGAGATCCTGATGAGCCGCTGGGTGGGGAATGCCGTTGACGCCGAAGCCGTCTCGCAATAAGTTCGAGTCGGCGGCGTCTTCATGGAGATTTTCTACGAGGTCAAGAACTTGCTCGATGAGCGGACGAACCGGACGATCGTCTACGGCCGGTTCCAGGAAACGTTCACCGCCGAAGTCGAGAAACGGCTCTGGCTGAGCGAAGTGCCGACGCTGGTGCAGGGCGATCCGGGTGAGCCCACCGACGCCTGGGGGTCGCTGGCGGCGCGAGACCACAAGTTGGACGTGACGCAGCTGATCCAGACGTTGACGGCCGTGAGCGCGCAGTTTCCAGCGGTGGAGATCCACCTGCGCGCCGATGAGTGCCCGGGTTTCGTGCTCGACGGCAAGACCGAAATCGTCACGGCCGGCAAGGCCCAGAGGTACTCTCGGCAGTTCAGCCAGTTCTGCGAGGAGAACAAGCCCGAATTTGCGTCGTGGGACTTCCTCATCGATGCGCGGATCTGGACTGCGCTGCTCCAGAAACACCAAGAGCTCAGCGAAAACCAGATCCTGACGACGCGTTTGGCGCGCGCCCTCGACTTCACTCACAGCTCCAAGCTCAAGGACCCGTTCCTCGGATTTCCCGTCGACTATCCGGGAATGGACCGCAAGAAGAAAGAGCTGAAGGTCCCCAAAGAGCTCGCCGACCGCATGATGGCCATCTGCCAGTCGCTCAAACGCACCAAGCAAGAGATGACGGAGCGGGCGATCTACGCGGGTCTCATGAAGTAATGGAGGGGCTCGGGCAGGGGCTCCGGGCTCCGGGCTAGGGGCTCCGGGCTAGGGGCTCCGGGCTCCGGGGTCCGTGGCCCGTGGTCCGGGGCCCGAGGCCCGGGGTCCGAGGCCCGGGGTCCGGGGCCCGGGGTCCGGGGCCCGTGGTCCGGGGCCCGTGGCCGGGGTCCGGGGTCAGTTGTTCTTCGCGCCCTCTTGAATCCAGCGCAGGATCGTCTGCCAGTCGGGGTCGGTGCGGTGCTGGAAGATGACGGTGAAGCCGCCGTTCATACCGAGGCCGCCCTCGCTTGGGGCGAGGGGCTTCAACAGGAGCAGGCTCTGGGTGGGCTGCACGGTGTCGGCGACCCCGTGGGACTGAATGCTGCTGTAGGAGTTTTGGGGGTTGGGGTCGGCCCAGAGGCCATTGCCGATACCGCCAGGCACGTGGCACTGCACACATCGGTTGCGGAAGATGGGATACACGTCCGTGGCGAAGGAAACCGGCGGAGGAGGGGGCGACGCGATCGTCAGGCGAACGGCGCTCGTTTGGTTGGTCCCGGCCGGCGAGGTGACCCGCACGTCGTAGGTGCCTGCGGCGATGCCCGTCTGGACGTGAGCGGTGATACGAGTCGTGCTTGCCAGCGTGAACGATTGGAGCAACGTGGTGGCCGGGTCCGAGAGCCGCGCGGCCGTCGCGCCGTCGAAATTGGCGCCCGTGATGGAGAGGTCGCCGCCCTGGTCGTTGCGAATCTGCGTGACGTCGAGCGAGTCGACTCGCGGCAACGGCGGACGGCTGGCGGAATCGAACGGGTCCGTGCCGTGGAGGACCTCGAATCCGTCGGGAACGCCGTCGGAGTCCGTATTGGCGCTCAGCGGGTTGGTCCCGAGCTTTACCTCCTCCAGGTTGGACAGACCGTCCCCGTCGGCGTCCCCGGCCGGGCCGCCGGAGAGGGCCGGGGCCGTGTCGGGGAGACCGTTGTTGCTCAGGTACAGCGCGAAGGTCGTGGCTGGCGCGTCCGGTGGCAAAGACAGCAAGTAGCCCCTGCCCGGGTCGAGTGTGAATCCCCGGGTGCCGCCCAGCGGCGCGAACTCTTCGAAAAAGCTTTGCCCGCTCGAGGGATCACGCCGGGTGCGGATAACGACCCGGGCCCCGGTGAGCGTTGTCAGTGCCGAGGCGTCGAGGCTGGCGCGGGCTCCTCCGAATAGCGGCAACCCCAGAGGCGTTTGGCCGGGCAGCGTGGTGAGTTGCGCTGCAGGCAACGAGCTGGCCAGATCCCTGGGCACGTGCAGCGTCACGGTCCGGGCGGAGGGGACCACGACCAGGAGGGCGCGATCGGGCTCGAACTGAAAAGTTGCAGTGACGATTCCCGGAAGGAAGATGCCGCGCCGAGGGGAGCCCAGCGTCATGAGTAGGCTGGCTCCCGTGTCGGCGGCGAGCTGGGACGCCGTGTACCCGGTCGTGGCGACCGCCGATCGCGGCAACGAGACGAGGTTGGGACCGCTACCCAGATCCAGCCGGAAGTACTGGGCTCGGGCTGGCCCCGCCGATGCCAGCGCCAGCACCATCACCAATAGCCACCGCATTGGTAACCATGATAACAAAAACGAACGATCCTCGGCATATCACGCCATCAACTTCTCGCAGACAGCGGCCACTCTTTCGCGATGCGACGTGTCGCAGTAGGTGGCGAAGATGGTGTGGGTCGACTCCTTCTGGGTCAGCGCGCGGGCCAGAGCGGAGAGCGAGAGAAGCGGGACGGTCTCGCCGGTCTTTCGGAGCACGCGCAAGTTGAAGCTCTTGAGGCGGGGCTCGGAGAGTTTGAACACGTTGACGGGCAGATCGACGATGACGTCGCCCGCGCCGAGGCCGGCACCCCGGATAATCTCGGTCTCCAGCTCCCGAGCGGACTTCTTTTCGACGAGGCGCATCACTCGGGAGGCCATGTCGTCGCGCCCGGCGGAATCGACGCGGAACGCGCTTTTGTAGAGGTCCCGGAAGATGACGCGTCGAATCAGGACCCGAGACAGTTCGCCTGCGTCCTCCAGGCGAGTGAGGACCTCGTGGTCCGTCATCTCCTGGAACCCCTCCACGGGCCGTTCGGCCAGCTGCATCGCGCGCAGGAGCATCATTTCACCGATGCGTCCGGTCTTGTGGCCGTAGACGGCGCTGTACATGTGGTCGCGGGCGACCAGCATCTCCTCGATGGCGTCGACGCCCTTCTCCTCGATGACGACCTCCTGGCGGTCGCGGTCTACCTTGAGTGTGTAGAGGATGCGGTAGTGGTCGATTTTCCCGTGACTGATGCCGCAGAAGTAGCTGTCGCGCAGCAGGTAGTCGAGCTGGTCGCAGTCGACGTCGCCGAAGATGATCGATTGCAAGACGCGTTCGCGATGCTTACCCTCGATGAGGGCGCCGACCTGCACGGGATCGACGCCGTGGCGCTCCAGCACTCTTGGCAGCTGGCCTGCGCCCGGCAGCTTCATCACGGCGGCGCCTGTGACCAGGTCGCGGGTGTAATGCATGTGATCGCCCGGAAGCAGGGTTTCGAGCGCGTGCGAGAACGGCGTATGGCCCACGTCGTGGAGCATCCCCGCCGCTTGCAGCAACGTGGTCTCTTTGTCCGGGAGCCCGAGCGCGCGCGCCATCTCGCCAGCCACGTGGCTGGCGCCGATGACGTGGCAGAGCCGGGAGTGAGTGCCCCCGGGAAAGGACTGGAACGACAGTCCGAGCTGCTTGATCCAGGACAACCGCGCCAACTCCGGCAGGGCGATCAGCTGGCGTTGCAGGTCCGTGAGCCGCAGCAGTCCGTGGATGGGATCGTTGATGAGCAATGGAGGGCCTC
Organism: Candidatus Wallbacteria bacterium; assembly: GCA_016199905.1. Classification (GTDB taxonomy): domain Bacteria; phylum Muiribacteriota; class UBA6191; order JACPRK01; family JACPRK01; genus JACPRK01. The sequence goes on along the minus strand of JACQFU010000414.1, from coordinate 170 downwards.
CGGGGTTGTGCTTTACGTCCAGGTCAGGAGAAAACGCGCTGCCGGGCGAACACGGCAGGCGTTGTCGTGTCTGCCATAGCCTACATCCTACAGTCTCTGCCCGGATTGACGTTTCGTGCCTGGTTCTTATAATTTCGGGCATGAATAAGGCGCTGACAGTCCTCGCGGCT
>JACQFU010000034.1 GCA_016199905.1 Candidatus Wallbacteria bacterium | reverse complement strand
GACCGTGTTGCTTTCTTACTCGCAGCCGGTCGACATCTCCCTGGATGGTCACCGGATTGACGAGGCATTCCTCTACACGACGCGCCTGATCGCGTGCTACTTCCTGATCGTCGTCGCCGTGATGGGCTACTGCCTGCTGCGGTTTCAAGCCCGGCCCGGCCACAAGGCCGAGTACATCCGCGGCGACCAGCCCCGCCACCTCTTGCTGACCGGCGCGCTCGCGGCGAGCGTCTTCCTTCTGATCGATCTGCGCCTCATCGATACCGCCGGCCGAGACGTGTCGGAGGTCTTCTGGAAGTACCCGGCCGGCAAGGACGTCCTGCCGATCGAGGTGATGGCCCAGCAGTTCGAGTGGCACTTCCGATACGCGGGTCCCGACGGCAAGTTCAACACTCCCGACGACATCGAGAGTAACGGTACCTTGCACGTGCCCACCGGCCGCCCCGTCGTGATGCGGCTGCGTGCCCGGGACGTCATCCACTGCCTGTTCCTGCCGAACGTCCGCCTCAAGCAGGACGTCATCCCCGGCCGCCAGACGCAACTCTGGTTCCAGGCCGCCAAGACCGGCGACTACGAGATCGCCTGCGCCCAGCTCTGCGGTCTGGGCCACTACAAGATGCGCGGGCAGTTCGTATCGGAGGATCCCAAGGACTTCGACGCCTGGCTGGCAAAGGCAGGCAAAGAAGCCGCCGAGGAGTACGACCCGAAGGACCAGACGTCCAACTGGGGTTGGGATTGGGAGTCCCACTGAGCATGCACGAGACCCAAGAGCATCATCCGACTGGATTCCTCTCTCGAGTCGTTTTTTCCAGGGACCACAAGGTCATCGCCAAGCAGTTCCTCTTTCTCGGACTGCTCTTTCTCGGCCTCGGCGGCTCGCTGGCGCTGCTGATCCGATGGCAGCTCGCCTTTCCCGGCAAGGCCGTTCCGATCGTCGGCGCCTTCCTCTTCAAGGGCACGGCAGGCGCCATCAGCCCCGAGGGATACACGATGCTCTTCACGATGCACGGGACGATCATGATCTTCTTCGCGATCACCCCGATGCTGGTAGGCGCCTTCGGCAACTACACCATCCCCCTGATGATCGGCGCCCGCGACATGGCGTTCCCTCTGCTCAACATGTTCAGCTTCTGGATGGCCGCGGTCTCGGGCGCCGTGCTGACAGCCTCCTTCTTCGTCGATGGCGGGGCGGCGACCGCGGGCTGGACGGCCTATCCTCCGCTCTCCTCGCCGGGGCCGACGCCGGGCCTGGGGCAGACGATGTGGGCGCTGTCGCTGTTCCTGGGCGGCGTCAGCACGCTGATGGGCGCCATCAACTACGTCACCACCATCCTGATGCTTCGGGCCCCGGGGATGGGCCTGTTCCAGATGCCGCTCACGGTTTGGGGGATGGGCTTGGCGGCGGTCCTCAACGCTGTCTTCGTCCCTGTCATCGCCGCGGCGCTCCTGATGTTGATGCTCGATCGCGTGGCTCACACGGGCTACTTCGTCTCCGGCTCTCAGCCAGGCTCGGCAGGGGACCCGCTCCTCTACCAGCACCTGTTCTGGATCTTCGGCCATCCCGAGGTCTACATCCTGATCCTGCCCGCGTGGGGGATCGTCTCGGACTTGCTGGCCATATTCAGCAGGAAGCCCGCGTTCGGCTACAAGGCCACGGCGCTCTCGATGACCACCATCGTCGTGATGTCCACGGTCGTCTATGGCCACCACATGTTCACTGTCGGGCTCTCGCCGACCCTCGGCAAGGCCTTCATGTCGCTCACGATGCTGATCAGCATGCCGTCCTCGGTGCTGTTCCTGAACTGGCTCGGGACGATCTGGCGCGGCTCGATCCGCCTGGAGCCGCCGATGCTCTTCGCGTTGGCCGTCGTCTTCGTCTTCGGCATGGGCGGTCTTACGGGCCTCTACCTGGGCGCCATCACCACCGACATCTATCTGCACGACACGGCCTTCGTCGTGGGCCACTTCCACTACACGCTCGCCGCCTCGGTCTTGCTCGGCAGCCTGGCCGCAATCTACTTCTGGTTCCCGAAGATGTTCGGCCGGATGCTGTCCGCGGAGCTGGCGCGGGTGCATTTCTGGTTCACGTTCCTGCCCCTCAACCTCGTCTTCTTCCCGATGCTGGTCGAAGGCTACGGCGGGATGCCGCGGCGGCTCTACGAACCCACCGCGTACAGGTTCCTCGCTCAGTTCCTGCCGCTCAACCAGCTCATCGGCTTCTCGGCCGTCGTGCTGGGGCTGGCACAGGTGGTCTTCGCCGTCAACGTCGTCTACAGCTTGGCGCGCGGACAGACTGCCCCCGCCAACCCGTGGGAGGCGACCACGCTGGAGTGGCTGACTGCCTCTCCGCCGCCCCACGAGAACTTCCAGGAGATCCCGGTCGTCCATCGCGGCCCGCACGAGCACAGCCTTCCCGGGATGACCGAGCGCGACTGGCTCGGGCAATGGGAGCCGAAAGAGCCGTCGACTCCTTCTGATCCGGCGCCGGCCCCGATCCCGTCGCCCGTCGCCGCCTGACATGACTGCCCTGGCCACCGGCGCCCCCGATTCGCGCGAACTCGACGACGCCACCGCGCTCGTCGGAATGTCGCTCTTCCTCGGCTCCGCGGCCGTGCTCTTCGGCTCGTTGCTGATGAGCTACGCGATGCTGAGAACCCAGCAGCCGTCCTGGAGCGCGCCGGCCCCGCTCGCCCTCGCCACGGTCAACACGCTTGCGCTCGCGTGTTCCAGCGTTGCCCTCGCCCTGGCCGAGCGGCGTGCCCGGGAAGGTGCCCGCGCGGCGGCGCCCCTGGCGCTGACGATGGCCCTGGGGCTCGCGTTCCTTGCAGGCCAGCTCGGCGTCTGGAGAAACCTCGGCGCGCCAGCTGCCGGCTTGCTTCGCAGCGTCTTCATCCTGCTGGCCGGCTCGCACGCGGCCCACTTGGCCGCGGCAATCGCGGCGCTCGCCTGGGCATTTCCGGCGGTGCGCCAGGCGCCCTGCTCCGCCGCCGCGCTCCGGAGGCTGCGCCTCTCGGCGATGTTCTGGCACTTCCTGGGCGCGGCCTGGGCCGCGCTGTTCGTCACGCTGTTCCTGTTGTGAAAGAAGAGGTCGGATGAACGCCGAAGCCGTAATGGATCTCGAGTCGACCGAACCCGTGGCTGGCTCCCACGAGCTGACGCCCGGCAAGGTCGGGATGTGGGTCTTCCTCGTGACCGACGCGCTGTCGTTCGGAGGTCTGCTGATCGGCTACGCCTCGCTGCGCGCCTGGTCGCCCGTCTGGCCGGTGCCGTCGACGGTCCTCGACATCCCGCTGACGGCCTTCAACACCTTCCTGCTCATCTGCAGCAGCGTCAGCATGGTGCTGGCTGTCGCCAGCGCCGAGGCGCAGGATCGGAAGGGCGTCATCCGGTATCTGGCCGCCACGATCGCCTGCGGGGCCGGGTTCCTGGGCATCCAGGCCTACGAGTACCACCATCTGTTCTCCACGGGACTCTCGCTCTCGTCGAGCCTCTTTGGGGCCACCTTCTTCACGCTCACCGGTTTCCACGGCGCTCACGTGACCAGTGGAGTCCTTTACCTGAGCGGACTCCTGGCCGGCGTGCTGGCGGGGAAATTCGTGGGACCTCACGAGAGCCATATCGAGATCGCCGGCCTCTTCTGGCACTTCGTGGATCTCATCTGGATCTTGATCTTCACGTTCGTCTACCTCGTTTGAGACAACCGCCATGACGATGACACCGCGCGTAAGGCTCTACCTCGGGATCTGGGGCTGCTCTTCCTGTTGACGATGGCCGAGGTCCTTCTCACGAAGACTGGCCTGGGTCGCACGACCATCCTCTCCGGGCTGGTGGCGATGTCGGCTCTCAAGGCGGCGGCGGTCGCGGCCTTCTACATGCACCTCAGATGGGAGCGAATCTGGCTCACCGCGCTCGCGCTGACGCCGTTCGTTTTCACGACGCTGTTCGCGGTGGTGCTGATCCTCGAGAACGGCCGATGAAGCACGCGCGGTTCGCCGGGGGACTGCTCGTGCTGCTGGCTGCGTCGGCCGGCGCCTGTCCATCGTGCGCAGGCCGGCAAGACGGCGGCGGCGCCTTGCTATGGTTGGCCGCGCTCATCGCCGTGCCGATCGTCGCCGCCCTGGCGACGGGGGCCGCCGTGGCGAGGGTTGTCTTTTCCGCGCGCGGCGGAACGCTTCTGGTTGAGCATCACCACCATCTCCTTCATCTTCTTGGAGAGGTCTTCCTTGCCCTTCTCGATGGTCACGTTGTCGTCGACCTTTTCGATCTTGAGCGCGCCTCGGTGGCAGACATAGCAGGCGACCTTGACGTCCGTCTTGATGGCGGCGTTGGCGTCCTCGTCCATCTGATACATGGCCCGGGAGGCCTCCTTGGCCGGGCTATCGTCGAGATCCGGCGTCTTGAGGCTCTTGTGGCAAGCCAGGCACTTGACGCCCAGAGACTTGGTCCACTCCCCCATCAGCTTCTTGATCTCCTCGTCGCTCTTTCCGGTGAGCACCTTGATGTTCTTCAGCTTCGACTCAGCGAATGCCTGGGATGCCATGCCGAGCAGGGCCAGACAGGCGAGCGCTGTGCCGAGAGTACGCGCGATACGTCTCATCGTAATCGTTGCCTCCTTGTGTAGGGTCGAGGGAGACCCGCCGGGATCTCCGCGGTTTGTTCCGGTGCGATCCGCAATCGTCGTGCCGTCGTGGACCGTCTCCAGCACCCTTCGTGACGCTAGCCTGGCGAAAGTCACGGCCCGCTCGCGCAAAAGACTTCTCAGGCTTCCGACGAGGCGTCGTCCTTTCCGTCCTTGTAGCCGTAGGCGTGGAGCTTGCGTCGCAGATGGCGAACGCTGATGCCCAGAGAGCGGGCAGCCCGGGTGCGATTGCCGCTGGCCTCTCGCAGGGTTTCCAGGATATGGGTCTTTTCGATTTCCGCCAGCGACAGGCCCATACGAGTGACTGGAGTTACCGGAGCCGTCGACGACATTGGCGGCTCGGACGCGACGGGGGGCGATGGCTCCACGGTTCGGACCGTCGCCGTGGGCGGAGGCGCGGGGGGCTCCACCGGAGGCGGGAGCATCCGCGGCACAGGTTCGCGCAAGGTCAGGACTTCGATTGAAGACGGCAGGTGACCAGCGGCCCGTCCGGCCGCCGCTCCTCGCCGGACGTTGCCCGGCAGATCGGCGGGTTCGATCGTAGGCCGGCCCATGGCCAAGATCGTCGCGTGCTCGATGGCGTTGGCCAGCTCGCGGATGTTGCCGGGCCAGTCGTGCGCGATCATCATCTCCATCGCCTCGGGCATGATCTCCGTGGGCGCGTTGTTGATCGCGGCGCGGCCGTGCTTGAGGAAGTGGTAGGCCAGCAGAGGGATGTCCTCCCTGCGGACTTTCAGCGGCGGGATCTCGATGCGGAAGACGTTGAGGCGGTAGTAGAGGTCCTCGCGGAACCTGCCCTTCTTGGTCTCTTCCTCCAGGCGGCGGTTGGTGGCGCAGATCAGTCGCACGTCGACGTGGGTTTCGCGGGTGTCGCCCAG
>JACQFU010000403.1 GCA_016199905.1 Candidatus Wallbacteria bacterium | reverse complement strand
AGCGTTGAAACACGCGGGTACCGACTGAGTTGAGGGACACGGCATGCTCACAGGAGACCTTAAGAACCAGGTTGACCGGATCCGGGATGCGTTCTGGTCCGGTGGTATCTCGAACCCCATGGAGGTCATCGAGCAGATCACGTATCTGCTCTTCCTGCGCCGGCTGGACGAACTACAGACACTCGAGGAAAACAAGTCCGCGCGGCTGAAGCAACCCCTTGGCCGGCGGCACTACCCGTCGGACACGGACCCGAACGGGCGGCCGTACGAGGACCTGCGATAGTCCCGATTCAAGAACCTGACGCCGGCCGAGATGTACGGCATCGTGGACCAGCACGTTTTCCCTTTCCTGCGATCCCTCGGCGGGGATGATTCGACGTACGCGCATCACATGAAGGACGCGCGCTTTACTATCCCCACGCCGGCGCTCCTGGCCAAGGTCGTCGACTTGCTCGATCAGGTGCCCATGCTGGAGCGCGACACCAAAGGCGACCTCTATGAGTACATGCTCGGCAAGATCGCCACAGCGGGCACCAACGGCCAGTTCCGCACGCCTCGGCACATCATCCGGCGATGGTGGAACTGACGACCCCGGGGCCGAAGGATGTGATCTGTGACCCCGCCAGCGGTACGTGCGGTTTTCTGGTGGCCGCCGGGGAGTACCTGCGGGAGCACCACCCCGCGATCTTGCGAGACGCGAAGCTGAAAGCGCACTTCCACAAAGAGGCGTTTCACGGCTTCGACTTCGACAACACGATGCTGCGCATCGGCAGCATGAACATGCTCCTGCACGGGGTCGAGAGCCCCGATATCCGCTATCGAGACTCCCTGGCGCAAGACCATGCGGGGGAGGAAGAACGGTACACCTTGGTGCTGGCGAATCCCCCCTTCGCCGGCTCTCTCGACTACGAGAATACGGCCAAGGATCTCCAGCAGATCGTCAAGACCAAGAAGACGGAGCTGCTCTTCCTGGCGCTCTTCGTGAGGCTGCTGAAGCCGGGGGGGCGCGCCGCCCGCCAAGGGAGTTGCTGGCCGAGCTGGCCAAGATCGAGAAGGAGATTCAGGCGGGGATGAAGGAGTTGGAGGGGATGATCGGGTGACCTCGTCGCGGCGACATCAGCTAGGCGATCTTGTGGACCCAGTCGAGACCTGCAATTCATCGGGCTCACGCGACGATGGCTCTTTCAGCTACATCGACATCAGTGCCGTGGATCAGGCGTCGAAGGTGATCAGCAGTGCTCGCAGAATCCACTTCAGGGAGGCACCAAGCCGAGCACGCCAGCTTGTCAGAACGGGTGATGTCCTGGTTTCTACTGTTCGTCCGAACCTAAACTCGGTTGCAATGGTACCGCCGAGTCTTCACGGCTCGATAGCATCGACAGGGTTTTGCGTATTGCGGGCCCGGCCAGCATTGCTTCACTGCGACTATCTATTCCACTGGGTAAAGTCGCCGGTGTTCATTGCCACTATGGTCCAGAAAGCCACAGACGCAAGTTACCCGGCCGTGTCTGACCGGACCGTAATGGGGTCGGTCCTTCCATTGCCCCACCTATCGGAACAGCGCCGGATTGCCGACGTGCTCGACCGAGCGGAGGCGTTGCAGGCCAAGCGGCGTGCCGCGATCGCCGTCCTCGATACCTTCGTGCAATCCATCTTCCTCGAGTTGTTCGGATCCGAGCGCACTATTCTGAGCAACTGGCCGACGAGGAAGCTCGACGAGCTTCTGGCCTTCTTGACTAGCGGATCACGCGGTTGGGCCGCTCACTATGCAAATTCGGGAGACTTGTTCCTGCGCATCTAGAACGTCCGCTACGACGAACTGGTACTCGAGGACATTGCGTACGTCAACGCACCAGAGACGGCCGAGGCAAGACGCACACGAGTTCGACCCGGCCCCGGCGACGTACTGCTGAGTATCACGGCCGATCTCGGGCGAACTGCAGTCGTGCCCGAGGGGATTGGCGTTGCGTTTGTGAATCAGCATCTCTCGATTCTACATAGGAGTGCGGTCGAGCCTCGTTTCTTGTCCGCGTACTTGGTCTCGCCTACAGGCCGGCGACAAGTTCTGGGGCGTAACCGCCAAGCGGTCAAGGCAGGGCTGAACTTTGACGATGTGCGATCCATCATCGTTCCCCTACCGCCTTTCGCGATACAGCGCGAGTTTTGCCGTCAGGTAAAGAATGTCGAGAAGCTCCGCTCCTCCCACCGCGCCTCCCTCACCCAACTCGACGCCCTCTTCGCCTCCCTGCAGCACCGCGCCTTCCGCGGTGAGCTGTAATGAGCAACTTCGCCTTCCTCACTCCCGAGTGGCCCATCATTCACGAGGCGGCCTCCAGGGCGGAGTCCTTGGCTTATCCCGATCCCCGCTCGGCGTGTTTCTACGCTAGGCATGCGCTCGAACTGGCCGTGAGGTGGCTCTACCTTGCCGACGCCACGCTGAAGATGCCCTACCAGGACACCCTCGGCGCCCTCCTCCACGAACCCTCATTCAAGCTCGTGGCCGGAGACGCCATCTTTGGAAAGACTCGGGTGCTCACCCAGCTCGGAAATCTGGCCGTGCATAGCCAACGCCCCGTGAGGCAGCTCGATGCCGTGACGGCCGTGCGCGAGCTGTTCCACGTCTCCTACTGGCTCGCTCATACCTATGCGCGAGCCACCAAACCGCCGGCCGAGTTGGCCTTCGACTCCAACTCGTTGCCCCGCACTTCGCCCGTTCCCAAGGAGACCCTGGAGCAGTTGCGTCTGCTCGAGGTCGGGCTCCGGGAGCGGGGCCACGAGCTCTCGGCCCTCCAGGAGGGGGCGTCCGCGCTCGACGAGGAACTCAGGCGCCTCAGGACCGAGATCGCCGAGGCGAAGCGAGCAAACGCAAGTCGACCGGATTCTCACAACTACTCTGAGGCCGAGACCCGCGACTACTTCATCGATCTCCTGCTCCGCGAAGCCGGTTGGCCACTGGACCGGCCGTCGGACCGGGAGTTCGAGGTCGACGGGATGCCCAACAAACAAGGCAAGGGCTACGTCGACTACGTGCTCTGGGGAGACGACGGGAAGCCGTTGGGACTGGTCGAGGCCAAGCGCACGAGGAAGTCTGCTCAGGTAGGCCGTCAGCAGGCGAAGCTGTACGCCGACTGCCTGGAGAAGCAGTGCGGCCAGCGGCCCGTGATCTTCTACTCCAACGGCTACGAGCACTGGCTGTGGGACGACGTCAACTACCCGCCGCGACAGGTGCAAGGCTTCTTCAAGAAGGCTGAACTGGAGTTGATGATCCAGAGACGAGCGAGCCGCAAGCCACTGGCTGCTGCCCCCGTGAATCAGAAGATTGTCGAGCGCCACTACCAGGAGCACGCTATCCGCTGCATCTTCGAGTACTTCGATTCGCTGCTCGTGGGACTGACTGCGACGCCGAAGGACGAGATCGATATCAATACCTATGGCCTCTTCGATCTCGATCGGGGAGTCCCCACTTTCGCCTACGGTCTCGAGGAAGCGGTCAAGGATGGATATCTGGTTCCGCCCCAGGCCGTCTCCGTTCCCGTGAAGTTCCAGCGTGAAGGCATAACGTACGCCGACCTTTCAGAAGAAGAAAAGGCGCAATGGGACGAGCTCGACTGGGACGAGGAGGGCAACACGCCGGCCAGGGTCGAGGCCGAGGCCGTGAACAAGTGGCTCTTCAACGAGGACACGGTCGACAAGGTGCTCGAGCATCTCATGACGCGGGGACTCAAGGTGGCCGGCGGCGACCGCCTCGGCAAGACGATCGTCTTCGCCAAGAACAAGGACCACGCCGAGTTCATCGCGAGCCGCTTCGACTGCAACTACCCGCACTTCAAGGGCGCCTTTGCCCGGGCAATCTACTGTGGCTTGAGCTACGAGCAGAGCCTGATTGACAACTTCTATGACCCCGCCAGGGAGCCTCACCTCGCCATCTCGGTCGACATGCTCGACACGGGCATCGACGTTCCCCAGGTCGTGAACCTGGTCTTCTTCAAGCTCGTACGGTCCAAGACCAAGTTTTGGCAGATGGTCGGACGTGGAACGCGGCTCTGCCCGGAGCTGTTTGGCCCGGGGAAGGACAAGCAGTTCTTCTACATTTTCGACTACTGCCAGAATTTGGAGTTCTTCAGCCAGGACCCGGCTGTGACGGAAGGGTCGGTGGCGGAATCGCTTGGCACCAAGATCTTCAAGACCCGGCTGAACTTGGTCGGCGAACTGGACCGTCTTGTTGAGCCCGCCTCTCCGACCTCGGATGTAGTGCTGAGAGAACGGCCGGGGCTGCCATATGCCTCGGAAGCGGCCGCTCTCAGGGGCGACGTAGTGTCGTGTCTGCACCGAGTAGTCGAGGCCATGAACCCGGACAACTTCGTTGTTCGACCGAAGCGACGACTGGTGGAGAAGTACGCCGTAGGGGATGCGTGGACCAGCTTGAGCGAAGCCGCCCTGGACGAGTTGGCCGTGCATCTGGCCGGTTTGCCATCGGAGCTGGAATCCGAGGAGGAGGAGGCCAAGCGATTCGACCTCCTGATCCTTCGACTTCAACTCGCGGTGCTGCGGAAGGAGCCTGCAGCGTTCAGTCGATTGCGTGAGCGGGTGATCGCAATCGTGGGTTTGTTGGAGGAAAGGGCGAGCATTCCGATGGTGCGGGAACAGCTCAGCCTCATCCTGGAGATGCAGACCGATGAGTGGTGGCAGGACGTGACTGTGTCGATGCTCGAGACCGCGCGGAAACGGCTTCGAGCTCTGGTCAAGTTCGTCGAGAAACAAAAGCGCAAGATCGTCTACACCGACTTCGAGGATCGGATGGGGGGCGAGATGGCGGTGGACCTTCTGGGGTTCCCCGCGCCCGATGGCTTCGAACGATTTCGGAAGAAGGCCCGGGCATTCCTCGTCGCACACGAAGACCACATTGCGATTCACAAGCTGCGTCGAAACAAACCGCTGTCGCAGACGGATCTCGAGGAACTCGAGAAGATGCCGGTCGCAAGTGGACTGGGCGGACCCGACGAGTTGAAGAAAGCCAAGGAGCAGAGTCACAGCTTGGGGCTCTTCGTGCGGTCTCTCGTGGGTCTGGACCGCGAGGCGGCCAAGCAGGCTTTCTCGCGGTTCCTCGACGGAAAGACACTGACTTCGCGGCAGCTCGAGTTCGTCACCCTGATCGTCGATCACCTCACCGAACACGGCGTGATGGCGCAGGAACTGCTTTTCGAGTCTCCCTTCACAGACCTAGCGCCCACGGGGCCTGACGGGTTGTTCTCCGCGTCTCAGGTGAGCGAACTCCTGGAGATACTCGAGCACGTCAGAAGTTCGGCCCTGGCGGCCTGAGCTGCGCAGGCGGAACGCTCGATACCCTTCCGCCCCCCGCCTGACGATCCCTCAGCGCTGGATGTTGACGCCGGGCACGCGGGCCAGCAGCGCCGCCGCGCCCCGTTCCGTCACCTTGGACTGCTTCACGTTCAGGAAGACGAGCTGGCTCAGGCCCTTCAGGTGCTCCAGGCCCGCGTCCGTCACGGCCGTGCCGGCGAGAATCAACTGCTGCAGCCCCGATAGCCCCGCGAGGTGAACGAGCCCGGCGTCGGTGATCGCCGTCTGATCCAGCTCCAATCGCTCCAGGGCCTTCATGCCCTCCAGGGCGGCCAATCCGGCGTCGGTGACCTTCGTGCTGCCGAGTCCCAGGTGCTGAAGACCCTTCAACCCCGCGAGCTGCTTCAACCCAGCGTCCGAAACGCCCGTTTCCCCCAGGTAGAGATACCGGAGCTCCCCCATCGCCGCCAGGTGAGCCAGTCCACCATCGTCGACCTGGGTCCTCTGCAGGTCCAACGAATTGAGCGCTCTCAGGCCGGACAGGTGGGCCAGACCTGCGCTGGTGAGCTTCGTGCCATCGAGCTTCAGACTCGTCAACTTCGTGAGAGGAGCCAGCGATTGCAGGCCCACATCGGTCACACCGTTGCTCGATAGCTCCAGCTCCTGCAACTGGGTGAGCTCCGACAGTTGGGCGGCGCCGGCGTCATCGATGTCGCAGTGGCCTGCGTTGAGCCACTGCATGTCCTTGAGGCCCTTGATCTTGGCGAGACTCTCGCTGGTGAGCGGCACCCCGCGCAGCTCGACCTTGACCATCGGAATTCGAGGCGGTTGCTTGATCTCCCCGCCCAGCTTCTCTATCTCTGCGATGGCGTCTTCGCGACTCGGCGGCTGGCCCGCGGCGGTCCCCGCTCGAGCCGAAGCCAGGAACAGGCCCAAAGGAATGATCCAAAGCAGCGTGAGTCTCATCGTGACGCACCTTTCGATCCCGTTGCCGGAGATCTCTCGAGTTCAGACTGCGGGGCTGGAAGGGCAGACACAAGCTTTGCTTGCGATGAGCTGTACCCCCAGTCACCGATTCAATCTACCGGTTGAGTCGTGCCGGCACCGGTCGTAATCTGGAGACGCATGCCGCCTCGGCCCGAGGAAGTATCCGACACTCCGGGGCGGTTTCCTGGGAGGTAGCCATGTCTCGACAAAGGACTCGAACGGCCCTTTATGTTGTTTTTACGTTCGTTATCCTCGCGGGCTCGACCGCGGCGGCAACGCCCTCCAGTCCACCCCTGTCCGTGCTCGCCTCCCCGTCGATGACGGGCGAGTGGATCCTGCGCAGCTTCTCGCCGCCCGCCTTCGGGAACGGCTCGGCGGCGGCCTACGATCCGGCCCGCTCGCGCACGGTCGTGTTCGGCGCTATCTCCGACCCGACGTTCGATCACAGCCTCCGGTTCTACACGACCTGGCTGTTCGACGGAAGCGATTGGGTCCAGGCCTCGCCAGACCGCACCCCGGAACCTACCTTGGGCGGCAAGGCGCTCGCCTTCGACTCGCGTCGCAACAAGCTCGTCCTCTTCGGCGGCGGCGCCAACGGAGTGGGCCAGAACCAAACCTGGGAGTGGGACGGGCGCGACTGGACCCAACGCTCGCCCGCCTCCTCGCCCACGGGACGCGGATGGCCTGCGATGGCCTACGACTCGGCCCGCGACCGTGTCGTCCTCTTCGGCGGAAAGGACTCCGGCAACGTGCGACTGTCGGACACCTGGGAGTACGACGGCTCCGACTGGACCCGGCGCTCCCCGGCGACCGCTCCTTCCGGCCGCGCTGAGGCCGCGATGGCCTTCGACGCAACCCGCGGACGCATCCTGCTCTTCGGCGGCGGAGACGCAAACTCCTACTTCGGTGACACCTGGGAGTACGACGGCACCAACTGGATCCAGCGCTCTCCCCTCACCGAGCCCACCGGCCGCTCTGCCGCCGGACTGGCCTACGACTCCCAGCGTGACCGGACCGTGTTGTTCGGAGGAGGCGATCGCCTCGGCTATCTCCAGGACACCTGGGAGTACGACGGAACTAACTGGTCCCAGCGCCTGCCGGCGACCGCGCCCGGCGGCCGCAAGACGGGCGGGCTGGCCTACGACTCGCTTCGCGGCAGGACCGTTCTATTCGGCGGCAATGTCGCCTCGGCCAACAATGAGACGTGGGAGTGGGACGGCACCAACTGGACTCAATGGCGAGAGCCCGCGCACCCCAAGGGCGGCACCTGCGGCGGCATGACCTGGGATTCGCGCCGCAACGTCGCCGTGCTGATGGGTGACGACGGCGGAACGGATCTCACCAACACCTGGGAGTACGACGGAGTCCGCTGGACCAAGAAGACGCCGCCTGCCTTCCCGCCGACCCGCGGCGGATTCGCCTGCGGCTTCGACACCCTTCGCGGAGAGACGATTCTCTTCGGTGGCTCGACCAACTACTCCAACGCGGCCTCGTTCCTGAACGACACCTGGGCGTGGAACGGATCCAACTGGACTCGAAAGAGCACTTCAGTCGCTCCACCGGTCCGCATCGCCGACGGCGCCCAGATGGCCTTCGACTCCGGCCGAGGAAAGCTCGTCCTCTTCGGAGGCTACGCGGGCAACAACACCGCCTCGGCCGACACGTGGGAATGGGACGGAAGCGCGTGGGCCCAGCGCACCTCGACGACCAGGCCCGGAGCCCGGTGGCAGTGCGCGCTCGCTTACGACCCGCTCCGCTCGCGAACCGTCCTCTTCGGCGGCGTGGCCGACTACAGCCAGACTCGCCTCCGCGACACCTGGGAGTGGGACGGCGTCAACTGGACTCCTCTCGCGCCGGCGACGTCGCCGCCCGACGGCCCCCAGGGGTCGATGGTCTTTGACGCCGGACGCGGGCACGTACAGCTCATCTACGGTGGCGGCGGGCTCTGGGAGACCGGGACCTGGGAGTGGAACGGCGCCAACTGGAACAAGCGTCAACCCATCCATCGAGTCCCACAGGACGCGACGATGCGCGGTGCCTACGATCCGCTCCGAGGACGGCTCGTCGCCTTCGGCGGCTTCGCCTTCGGCAATTCGAGCGCCACCAACGAGCTCCCGGACGTCGACTCGGGCACCTCGACAGGCCCCTCGACGGGTCCCTCGCCGAACACGCCAGGCAATCGACCTCCGACGGTTCTCGTCGGGTCGGACCAAGTGCTCGCTCCCGGCTCCCCGGTGACCGTGGCAGGCACTGCATCCGATCTCGACGGCGATCCGCTCACGTACTCCTGGGCCCGGTCCGGCGGCTCCGGGCCCGAGGTCGCGCTGACGGGGGCCGACACGGCCTCGGCCTCGTTCACTCCTTTGACTGCGGGGACCTACATCTTCACGCTCACCGTGAGCGACGGCAAGGGCGGGACGGCCGTCGCGTCCGTCGCCTTCTCGGTGAGAAGCGATCCCTCCGTTGGAGCCGCGTCATGGACCCGGCGCATGGCCGATCCTCCGCTTCCTCGCACGGGCCCGGGCATGGTCTACGATTCGCTCCGCCGGCGAGTCGTGATGTTCGGTGGGCGGCTCTCAGGCTACGCCGACTTCAACGACACCTGGGAGTGGGACGGCTCGAGCTGGACGCAAGTCCCGACGCCGGCGTCTCCGCCGACCCGAACCGATTTCGCGATGGCCTACGACGAGACGCGGCGCGTCACGGTGCTCTTCGGCGGGTTCTTCGAAGGGCCCAACCCGGCTCGCGGAAACGCCCAGGATACCTGGGAGTACGACGGCTCCAACTGGACCCAGAAGTTCCCTTCCTCCGTTCCGCCCGCACGCAGAGTCCATTCGATGGCCTACGATCCCGTGAGCCGGCAGATCCTGCTCTTCGGCGGCTGCTGTCCGGCCGCGGAGACCTGGGCCTACGACGGCACGAACTGGAAAACCCTGGCCGACGATCTGCACTCGCCGCCCGGTCGAGGAGGCCAGTGCGCCTCGCTGGACCCGCTGCGCCGCCGGGTCGTTCTCTATGCGGGCGACCAGGGCAACTGCTATCAACGCAACGACACGTGGGAGTGGGACGGAGCCCGCTGGAGCGTCGTGAACCCGGGCTCGGGCGTGGCCTACGCTCCTTGGCCGCCGTACCTGGGATTTCACGGGATGGCCTACAGCGAGGCCGACGCGTCCACGATCGTCTTCGGCGGGTACACCGGTTGCGGCAACACCGACTCCTTCTGGAAATGGGACGGAGCCCGCTGGAGCGAGATCGTGACGCCCGTGAAACCCCTCGCGAGGAGCGGCGCCGGGGTCGCCTACGACAAGGACCGCAAGCGCGTCGTGCTCTTCGGCGGCTCGGGGGCCGGCTCCTACGGCGACACCTGGGAGTGGGACGGCAAGAGTTGGGTCCAGCGTTACCCGACTCCGCGAACCGGAGCGCAGATGGCTTACGACTCCGCGCGAGGGCGGACCGTGATGTTCGGCGGCAACGACAACAATAACTGGAATCTCGCCGAGACCTGGGAATGGGATGGCGCCGGCTGGACGCAACTCTACCCGGCGACCTCTCCTCCGCCCGCGGATTTCACCACGCGGATGGCCTACGACAGCGCTCGGAGACGAGCAGTGCTGATCTGCGGCGGCTGGCCGGCTACGCTCTGGGAGTGGGACGGCGCGGTCTGGACCAAGCGCGCCACGATGAACCGGGGATGGACGGGGGCCGGGGCCGTCTACGATCAGGCGCGAGGCGTCACCGTTCAAGAGGTCTGCGGCCAGGCGCACGAATGGGACGGCGTGAACTGGCGAACCCGCCCGGCCTCCGGACCACCTTGCGCCGCAGACAATTGCGCCTACGACTCCCGCCGCTCCCGGATGGTCCTCTACGCCAACTTCCCGGGGACCACGTGGGAGTTCGACGGTTTGAGCTGGCTCAACCCGGACAAGCCGCCCCAATCGGGGCCGACGCCACCCTCTCCCGGACGCCGGGACTCCTTCGGTATCGCCTACGACTCGGCCCGCGGCAGGACGGTGCTGTTCGGAGGCAACATCTGTAATGGTTGTTCGGGCGTCGCCGTCGACGGCACCTTCGAGTGGGACGGCGCAGGCTGGCAGGCCAGCGCTGCAGCCAGCGGCCCGACCTCGCGCTTCAACCACGGTTTCGCCTACGACGACAAGCGCGGACGATGCGTCCTATTCGGAGGGATGACGCTCGCCGGCAGCTGGCGCGCCCGCTCCGGCGAAACCTGGGAGTACCAGGGAGACGCGGCCTGCGCGCTGACGGTTGCGCGCATCCAGCCCCTCGCAGCACTATCCGGAGGGCCGGGAACGCTCCAGTTCGACGGCACTGCCAGCACGGGCCCGGGCATTGCCTATGGTTGGTCGCTGGCGAGCGCGCCGGATGGAGTGGTTGCCCTCTCGGCCAGCGGCCCCACCGCCCGGTACGCCGTCACCAAGTCAGGCATCTACAACTTCCAGCTCACCGTGACGAGCGACGGCGGATGCCGGTCGAGCGCCAATGCTTCCTTCACCGTCGGGAATGCTCCGCCGACGGCGCGCACAGCGGAAGAGGTTGCCGTGATCCTGCCAAACGCAGGCGTGACGGCGCAGACGACCACAACGTTGGTGTTGGACGGCTCCGAGTCCGACGATCCGAACGGCGATCCCATCACCTATCTCTGGGAGCTGGTCTCGTGGCCCGCCGCAAGCACGGTCCCTGGACGCTTCGGCTCGGTGCCCGCCACGGGCGCAATCTTGCGCGTCGGGTTCGACCCGAGCTCGCTGGCGTCAGGCCGTCTCAACGACGCGGGCGCTTACGTCTTCCGGCTGACGGTGCGTGACAGCAAGAACGAAGCAGGCACCGCGACTGTGCAGGTGACGGCGCTCGATCCGGCCGGCCTGGTGCCGCGCGCGGACGCCGGGCCCAACCAGCGCGTGGTCGCGACGGTGCTCGGCCGCAACCCTCTCACGCTGGCCGACGACCTTCCGGACCTGACCGCCATCCCCGGCCGCCACAATCCCTTTGTCAAACTCGACGGCCGAGGCAGCGCCGATTCGAGCCGCCAGCCGAGGCCGCTCGGTTACGTGTGGACTGCAGTCTCGGCCCCTGAGGGCTCGCAGCTCCCGGCGCTCACGGGCGCCGGCAGCGCCACGCCCGGCTTCACGCCCAACGCCTCGGGCGCCTACGAGTTCCAGCTCGTAGTTTCCAACGGTACGCTCGAGAGCTTCCCTGCCCGCACGCGAGTTGCAGTCCAGCTTCGCGATGGGACGGGAGCGCCCACCGTCACGCCACCAGTAGCGCTGCCGCTCGTTCGCGACCGGGCGCGTCCCGAGCGCTCCGCGTCCCCGGCCGATCCACCGCTCGCGGTGCAGGCCGGCGACGTCCTCACGTTGGACGGCCGAAGTTCCTTCGTGCCCGACGGGCGCGCGTTCGTCCGGACGTTCCTCTGGCGTCAGACCGCAGGCCCCGGCGTTTCGCTGAGCCCGCAGGCCGGCGCCGCCGTCTCGTCGTTCGTCGCCGCCTCGCCCGGAGACTACGGTTTCACGCTCACCGTGACCGACAGTCGGGGCCTGGTCAGCCCGCCCACGGCGCTGCGATTGCTGGTCACGAGCCCGGGTAGCCGCCCGCCGCTGCTGTCGCTGGTGGCCTCGGCCAGCACGACGCCCGGAACGGCTCCGGACCTGGGAGAGACTCCGCAGGACGGCGCCAGCGCGGCCCTGCACGTGACGCTCTCCGACCTCAGCCGGCCGACGGTGCGCCTCGGGGCCTACTCCCCCGATCTCGCGAGCGGCCAGCTCCAGGCGCCGTACTTCCGGGTCGGCTGGCGCCAGGTCGGAGGCCCGAGCGTTCTGCTCTTCCCGGTCGATGCGGGTTCGTTGAGGCCCGGCGAGATCTCGGCCGCGCAGTTCGAGCCGGTAACCGGCCGGGTCCACGTTTTCGAAGCAGGGCTCCAGAAGCTGGATTCCGTCACCTCGAGGCCGTCAGGTCCGGCGACGTTGCGGCGAGTGCAGGTGGCAGTGGACACCCCATTCCATTCCGTACCGACCGCGCTGGCGCGCCTGGGATCGGTCGTACGGTCCAAGTCTGCGACCCGAGCCGTCGACGTCGTCACGCTCGACGGCCGTGGGTCTTTCGATCCGTCGTCGGAGGCGGGAGGGCTGCTCTTCCGGTGGGTCCAGTTGGCAGGTCCGGAGGTACGGCTCAGCGACCCGTGCAGCGCCGTCACGACCTTCGTGACTCCCGACCTGGAGGAAGAGGCGGCTATGCGGCTGGTCTTCGCGCTCACCGTCAGCGACAACGCGGGCACGCAGAGCCCGCCGGCCAACGTTTCGGTGGACGTGACGCCCACGACCACGATGGATGCGCAGCTCGCACTGGGGTCGGGTCTGAGCTTGGTCGGCATGCCGGCGATACCGACGCTGGCGACGGAGTACCGGCTGTCCGAGCTGGCGGCCTTCGCCGGCGGCGTCAGCGTGATTCGTCTCGATGCGGTCACGGGGCGTTTTGCGATCTACGACCCGACGTTGCGGACCGGCGACCTTCCAGTTACGGGAGCAGAAGCGTACTTCCTGCTTCGCGGGCGGCTGCCCTCGACGATGCAGCAAATCTCGTCGGGCCGGCGCTGGCCGCTGTCGTCGAGGACTCGACACATCCGTCGAGGTCTAAATCTGATTGCGTATCCGCGCGGCCTCCCGGCCGGGGCGAGAGCTTCGTCCCTGGCCACGCTGACCGGCGCCGGCTTCGTCGTCACTCCCGACCCCGACACCGGCCGGTGGACGACCTACGTCGTCGGTCTCGGCGCCACCGATTTTGCGCTTCGGAGCGGCACCGGCTACCTGATCGGCGCCGTCGCCGAAAGTGACGTGGTGATGCCGTCGGGGGCGGTGCGGTAGGGGGCACGGGCGGGCGGCCCTACTCGACGATATCGGCCTTCATGGGGCCGAGGGAGCAGGCGAACCGGCAACGCGTCACGAACTGGCTAGCAGTCCCTTGGCAACAGCGCGAAGTCCGGTCGCAATTGCGACATCGCCCAACGCGGTGGCTTTCTCGGCCGCGCCCGTCAGAACGGCCTCAGCGGCAGTCGGTTTCGGGACGGGAAGGCGCAGGTACGCAAGATCGACAAGTAGCGTTCGGTTCGCGTACCTCGTCTGGAGATCTTGGCGTAGCGACAGAGCCCGATCGACAAGAGAGGACGCGTCCTCCTCGCGTCCTTGAGCCAGTCGGACAAGGGCCTGGACAATGAGTCGCACGGGCTCCAGACGGCTGCACTCGGGCTTGGATGACAGCTCAGCCGCCTGTGTTTCCGCGGCCAGGGCCTCCTCGACCTGCCCGCGAAGCAGACTCAGCAGCGCTTGCCGAAGGTGTGTCAAGAAGACCCCTGCCAGATTGCCGGCCTTGGCAGAAACCTCCAGTGCACGTTGAAACCAGGCACTGGCTTGCTCAACTTGACCTTGAGCCATCCGAACTCGACCCAAGTCCGTCAGCGTCACGCCCTGCCCACGCAGATTCTGCGCCTGCTCATCCAGCGCCAGTGAACGCTCGAACAGGTCCCAAGCCTCCTCCAGCCGCCCCTGCTCCTGGCGCACTCGGCCCAAGTCCCTCAGCGTCACGCACTGCCCACGCACATCCTGCGACTGCTCGGACAGGGCCAGTGAACGCTCAAACAACTCCCAGGCCTCCTCCAGCCGCCCCTGCTCCTGGCGCACTCGGCCCATGGCCGTCAACGTTACGCCCTGCTCCCGCACATCTTTCGATTGCTCTCCCAGCGCCAGCGAACGCTCGAACAGCTCCCACGCCTCGTCCAGCCTCCCCTGCCCCTGGCGCACTCGGCCCATGGCCGTCAACGTCACTCCCTGCAGTCGCACATCTTTCGACTGCTCTCCCAGCGCCAGAGCTCGCTCGAACAGCTCCCAAGCCTCATCCAGCCGCCCCTGCTCCCGGCGCACTCGGCCCATGTCCGTCAGCGTCGCGCACTGCCCACGCACATACTTCGCCTGCTCACACAGCACCAGGGATCGCTCCAACAGTTCCCAAGCTTCCTCGCTGCGGATCTGCTCCTGCCGAATGCGCCCCAGCGTCACCAGGCAATTGGACTGCAGCCATCCCACGCCCGCGCGCTCTGCATACGTCTGGGCCGTCTGAATCACGGCCTCTGCTTCCGGTAGACGGCCGTGTTCCCAAAGCAACTCCGAAAGGGACCACTGAGCCGTGGCTACGGAGGCTTCGTCACCTCGCCTGACAGCCGCCTCGATCCGAGATCTCAGTTCACTTTCCTCCTGCGTCGCTGAAGGCACGTTCCTCTCGGCTTCCTCCTTCTGCCAGGCACTCTTTCCGGCCTGCATGTTGTCCAAAGCCTGGGCGAGAGCCGCATAGGCCAGACTCAGTTCGGGCGTGCGCTGATCGCCAGGGGTGGTCGGAGCTTCCAGCATGGGGAGCCGCTCTCCGATGGACCACTTCGGATCGACCGGGATCATCACCTGGTAGAACCCCTGCGGTTGATGCTGCCGGGAAACGATCCCTTCCTCCAGCAGCCGGTCGAACACTGGGACAGCGTGAGCATCCAGCCAACGCTGCAGACTCTCCTCTCGCGGAAAGACTCGGGATGGCACGAGCAGCAAGGTGGGGCCCGCCAGCTTCGTCTCGCCCTCGCCTCGGGAAGTCTTCAGCTCCCGGGCTATTCTCTCGGTGCCCTCGAGGCTCTGGTCGTTGGAGGTGAACAGCAGCACGACGACGTCGGGAAGCTCCTTCATCGGCGTCAGGCCGACCTCCGCCTGGCCGGCGCGAGTATCGATCAGCACCATGTCGGCGCCTGCCTCCGTTACGAGCTGCTTCTTCAGCACTTCGACGATGCGGCTGCCTTCGTAGTCGGTGTAGAACTTCTCCCAGTCGAAGTCCTGAACGCGGGCCATGTAGTTGCGATCCGTGCGGCCGCAGTGCATGAGCCGGACCGAGCCGAACCGGATGCGCTGCTGTTGCTCGGGCTTCAGGTCCAGTAGGTAATTGCGAATCTCGGGGATCTGCCCCCTGGATTGCTGCCGCACTTGCCACTCGAAATCGAGCAGATAGTCCAGCAGGCCCGCTCGCCCCGCCAGCTCCTGGTCCGTGAATCCGAAGTAGTAGTGGAGCCCCGGCGCCTCCAGGTCCCAGTCGATGCAGATTACGTGCTTGCCGTGCCGGTTGGCCAACTGGCAGGCCACGTTCGACAGGGCCATCGTCCTGCCGACGCCACCCTTGTAAGAGTAGAACGTGACGAATCGGGGAAAGTCTGTGGATGAGGGTCTCACGGCTCACCCTCCCCAACGCGGAGCTTCCGACCTGCTCTTCGGCACGTCGGTACTCCACGGAAATCCACCGTCGTCCAATGCCGGCGGGTTGCCTTGCAGGTCGAAGTCCCTGAGCGTGGCGGCACCTGCGTCGGCCTGCACCAGCGCGAGCCGCAGCCGCCGTCGCTGGTCTTCGTCGCATGCCGCCGCCGCCCGAAAGACTTCGATTTCGCCCGGGTAATCCTCCGAAACGATCGTCCAGAAGACTCCGGGCAAGTCGAGACTGCCGGCTCTTTCGACCAATTGCCCCAAATGCTCCAGCGCATCGTCCGGGTCCGCTCGGAACCATCCATGAAAGGCAAGCCCGGCCAGGCCCACGGGGCCGTCTTCCCAGAGGTCCCGCCAAAATGGGGCATACCTGCCGCTGGACTGCAGACGGACCAGCGTGCGCACCACATGTGCCAGGCCCGCGGTGGCGGCAAGAGCGAATCCCGCTCGCTCCAGTTTCCAGGCGCTGGCGAATTGATAGAGCGCGTCCGACAGCTCTCGCGCGCCGATCTCGGAAGCAAAGTATGCCAGGCTTGCGAGCTGATTGTCGTCTTCCTCCGAGGACGGCTTGTTCTCGCCCGCGGCCACTAGCTGCAGGGCCAGTCGTGACAGATTCCTACGCGCCGCATTGACAACGCGCCGCCGAAATCCCGGATCGTTGGAGTCCCGCACGGTCTGGATGACGAACAGGGCCGGCGGTTCGTCTCCAAATCGATGGCCGAGAGGCGGATCGGTGGGCTCCACTTGGCGAAAACGCGTCCACAGATACTCGGTCAGCTCGCCCGGACTCGAGGCAATCAGTGTTTGCGTATCCATACGACTCAAGGAGCTCGTCCAATCATGTAGTCCTCGGCCACGTTCTGGATCGCTTCCTCGTGGCTCGCGGGCGAAACGAGTCTTCCAACAGGCGATGTGTCTCCCAGGTAGTCATCGGTTTCCACGACAAGCTCGGGCCAACGGGTCTGTCCGTCCGTGAGATCGCGCGTGAGCCCCCAGTGGGATGCGGATCCTTTCGGAGGCCGCTGCCAGGCTTCGTATAGCTCTGCGTCGAGGCAGGTGGGGATGAATCGCTTCCTGTTCGGAGGAAGCGAGAGCTCGAAGCGATAGATCCGGGCGCCCTGCTTGAAGTGCGGCAGTCCTAACTCCCGCTTGATCGCAGTGGGCGACTCGCGCGACACCCTCGTGCCGCCCGTCTCGAAAGTGATCCACATGAAACGGCGGTGACGCACCCAGTTCCCCGGAGATGAAAGGCATTTGAGAGGGCCCGGAAGCTCGACGGAGCGGCCCCGAAAGAACGCTGTTGGGTATCGCCAGCCGATCTCGTTCGTATCGAGGTAGGTTTCGACGCTCGCCGGAATCGCAGTTCGATCGGCGGACTCCAACCGTCCCAATGAGGGATGTCGACCCGGTCGCAGCTCCTGGACCGCGCGCTCGAGGGCCGCCGCGGATGCCTCCGTCTCCGCCAGTCCCTTATGGCTCTCTTCGACGAACAGTTCTCCCAGTCGGTCCTTGAACCGTTCGCATTCGCCGTCGATGCGGGTCTCGTTTTCGAGATTCCACAGCCGAGCTTCGGCCTTCGCGCCAGCCGAGGCGACGTGCTTCTCGTAAGCCGACTTCCAGGTCGAGTACGTCATCACGGACACTCCAGCATCTCGCGGCACTCTACAGTGTCCGCGTCGTTCGGGACCAGCGGGGTGGAAAGTACGGAATGGGGCCGGCCCCACTCGACAAGGCGTCGCAGAACTTCCCGGGAGCGGTAGAAGCAAACTGTGACAGTCGCCCCTACTCGACGATATCGGCCTTCATGGGGCCGAGGACGGCGAGCAACGCGCTCTTCTCCTTCTCCGGGACCTTGAACTTGTCGAGGACGGCGACCAGGTCCTCCACCAGCGCGTCGAAGTGTACGGCCTTCACGCCCAGCCCCTTGTGGGCCTCCTTCATGCTCCTGCCCTTGTAGACCTCCGGACCGCCGGCCGCCTGGCCGATCTGGTCGACCAGGTTCTTCTTCAGACCCTCGAGGTCGGCCGTGGCGAAGAAGGAGTTGATCCGCTTGTCGGCGCCGACGCGGGCCACGAACTCGCCCACGACCTCCTGGATCGCGTCGTGGCCGCCGAGCTTCTCGTAGAGCGACTTCCCGGCGCTCTTGGCGCCGTCGGGCTTCTCTACCTTGGGCTTCGCCGGCGCCTTCGCCTTTGGCGTCTTGGGCGCCTTCGCCGATGCCTCGACAGGAGCCGTCTTGGCTTCCGGTGTGGGCGCGGCGCCGAGCGCCTCGAGCAATTGCGAGGCTTGCTCCTCGACCGATTCGTCGCCCGTCTCCATCGCCATCCGCAGGTGCATCACGGCCCCCTTGGGATCGCCGTTCTCACGCAGCACCTTGCCCAGAAGCAACTGGTAGCGGCCCTCCGCGGGCGCCAGGTCGCAGGCGTGTTCCAGCACGTCGGTGGCGGCAACAAGGTAGCCACGGCGAGCCAGAGCCCGCCCCTCCAGGTAGAAGTGATGCGCTTCCCAAAGGCGCTCGTGTTTGCAGTGGTGATCCTGGCAACCGTACCGGCACTCGGGCTCGCGGGCCGGCGCGGCCATGGGAGCCAGCAGAAGTGCGAGGAGCAAGACGACACAACTTCGGATCGACATCGTGGAGCCTCCTGGAGTTCGCGCGGGACCGCCGGCGCTTGCCACAGCCCGCCCTGCGACGCCGGGTACGTTAACACGCCTCTGCGAATCGGCCCACTGCGGTCCGTATGCTATTCTCATGGCCCTCGGAGGCACGCTCCCGGTTCGTGGTGGAAGGAGGAGGACGATGGCGCGTTTTTCCCCCTCGGCGCTCGCGAGAGCAGCGCTTGGCTCGGCGCTGCTCTGCTTCTGGCTGCTCGGTCTGGCCGCCCCGGCCGAGGAACGCAAGCCGTTCCAGGCTGCGCTCCTGTCGCCCGGCCCCATCAGCGATGCCGGCTGGAACGCCACGGCCTACGAGGCCCTCAAGCGCATCGAGAAGGAGCTGGGCGCCAAGATCAGCCAGGTCGAGACCAAGACCCCCTCCGAGTTCGAAGAGAGCTTCCGCACCTTCGGCGAAAAGGGCTACGACATCGTCTTCGGCCACGGCTTCGAGTACCAAGACCCGGCGGACCACCTCCACAACGAGTATCCCAAGACCGTCTTCATCGTCACCGCCGGAGTGGCCGCCCGCGAGCCCAACGTGGCCCCGCTGGTCATCAACATCGACGAGCCGGCCTACCTCTGCGGCTATCTTGCCGGCCTGATGTCGAAGACCGGCATCGCCGGCTGCGTCGGAGGCATGGAGCTTCCGGGCGTGAAGCAGAGCTTCGAAGGCTTTCGCCTCGGCTTCCAGACCGCCAAACCCGGCGGCCAGGTGCTGACCGGCTACGTGGGCAACTGGGAGGACGCAGGCGCCGCCAAGGAGGCCGCGAAGGCCCAGATCCAGAAGGGCGCCGAATTCATTTTCCACAACGCCGACGCAGCCGGCCTGGGAATCTTCCAGGCTGTGAAGGAGGCGAAGGACAAGTCCGTCTACGCCTTCGGCTGCATCAAGGACCAGAATGCCGTGCTGCCCGATCGCGTGCTGGCCAGTGCCGTGGTGGACATCCCCGGGGCGATGGTGGAGGCCGCCAAGCTGGTCTCGGCGGGAAAATTCAAGGCCAGGCCGCTGGAGCTGGGCGTGGCCAACGGGCAAGCGACGCTGGTGCTCAATCCGAAGTTGAAAGACAGCATTCCGAAGGCTGCGCGAGAGAAGCTCGAACAGGCGCGCCGCCGCATCGTCGAGGGCAAGGTCGCCTTCAAGAGGTGACGGCGGTGGAGAGCACGGCACCGGCGTCGCCCCCCGACGGCGCGCCCGCGCTCTCGATGCGGGGCGTCTCGAAGCGGTTCGGGGAGCTGGCGGCGCTCGCCGACGTCGGACTCGAAGTGAAGTCGGGCGAGATTCACGCGCTGCTTGGCGAGAACGGGGCCGGCAAGACGACGCTGATGAACGTCCTCTACGGGCTCGTAAAGCCCGACGCCGGGCGGATCGAGATCGACGGGCGGCCCGTTGCGCTCGACGGTCCGAGGGCCGCGCGAGCCGCCGGGATCGGCATGGTCCATCAACACTTGGCCCTGGTAGAGCCGTTCACGGTGGCCGAGAACCTGGTCCTCGACCGCGGCCCCGCGCGCGGAGGGCTCTACCGTCGCGCGGTGGAAGAGGCTTGGGCTCGGGAGCTGGCCGCGGGCTTCGGCCTCGCGCTGGAGCCGGACCGCCGGGTCGCGGAGCTTTCTCTCGGCGAGCGCCAGCGCGTCGAGATCGTGAAGGCCCTCACCTCGGGGGCGCGCATCCTGGTGTTGGACGAGCCGACGACTGTTTTGACTCCTCCGGAAGTGCGGGACCTCTTCGTGGCGTTGCGCGAGCTCGCCGCCCGCGGCCGTGCGGTGGTCTTCATCTCCCACAAGCTGTCGGAGGTGCTCGACATCTGCGGCCGCATCACGGTGCTTCGCCAGGGTGTGGTGCAGGGGACCGTGGCCGCCGCCGCGACCGATGAGCAGGACCTGGCCCGCAGGATGGTCGGCCACAGCCTGGGGGGACTGTCTCGTGGACCTCGATTCCCGGTAGGGCAGGCCCGTCTGCTCGAGGTCGTCGAGCTTGGCGTCGACTCCGCTGCGCCCCGGCCTGCGATGAACTTCCACGTAAGCGAGGGCGAGATCGTCGGCATCGCGGGTGTCGAGGGCAACGGCCAGCTCGAGATCTGCGAGACGCTCTCGGGAATGCGTCCCGCGCGTTCCGGCACGGTGCGCCTCGGGGGCCGCGACCTCACGCGCGCAAGTCCGCTCGAACGGGCCCGCGCCGGGCTCGGCGTCATCCCGGAGGACCGCACGCAAAGCGGCGTCGTGCTGGAGATGTCGGTGGCCGACAACCTGGCCCTGCGGGCCCACCGGCGGCCAGCGTTTCGCCGAGGACCATTCCGGCTGCAGTCGGTCTTCGACGCCAACGCCCGCGAGCTGGTCGCGAAGTTCGAAGTTCGCCCGCCGGACCCGGACCGGGCGATCGGCACGCTCTCCGGCGGCAACCAACAGAAGCTCTTGCTCGCGCGCGAGCTTTCGGAGCGCCCCACGGCGCTGGTGGCCGCCAATCCGACTCGCGGCCTCGACGTCGCCGCCACGGAGGCGCTGCAAAACCGGCTGCTCCAAGCGCGCGCGGCCGGCATGGCGATCCTCCTGGTCTCCACCGACCTCGACGAAGTGCTGGCCCTTTCGGACCGCATCCTCGTGGCCTTCCGAGGCCAGCTTGCCGAGGTCCCCGCCGAGCAGCTGGATCGCGAAACCGTGGGCCTGATGATGGGAGGCGTGGGCTTCCCCGCGGCAGCGCGCGAGGAGGCGATCCGGCTGTGAGAGGCGCTCCGCTTTCGGGGCGTCTCCGGGCGGCGTTCGTCGACGTCGCAGTGGTTGTCGCGGGCCTGGCGCTGCTGGTCGCCGCCTGCGGGCACTCTCCCAGGGAAGCATTCTCCAGTCTACTCGGAGGAGCCTTCGGCTCCATCGGGTCTATTGTGATCAGCTTGCTCAAGACCGGCCCGCTCCTTTGGACCGGTTTGGGCGTCACGCTCGCCTTTCGTGCCGGCGTCTGGAACATCGGCGCGGAGGGGCAGTTCTACGCCGGCGCGCTGGGCGCGGCTGCCACGGCGCTGGCGCTGCCGCCGGGACCGTTCGCGGCACTGACGGCCTTGGCCGCGGGCGCTCTCGCCGGCGCGCTCTGGGGCTTTCTCCCTGCGGCGTTGAAGGTCCGCTGGGGCGTCTCGGAGGTGCTCGGCACCATCATGCTCAACTTCGTCGCTCTGGAGCTGGTGAGCTGGGCCGTCCACGGTCCGCTGCAGGAGTCGTCGCGGTTCTATCCTCAGTCCGAGCGCATCGCGGAGAGCTCGCAACTGGCCCCGCTCCTGGAAGGCGGCCGCTTGCACTGGGGTATCCCGCTGGCCCTGCTCGCGGCCGCGGCGCTGCACGTCTTCCTCACCTACACGAGCGCGGGATTCCGCCTGCGCGCCGCCGGTTTCAACCCGCGCGCCGCCCGGCTGGCCGGGATCGCGCCGGAAACCAGCTGGCTCTTGGCGCTCTGTGTCGGGGGCGGCCTCGCCGGCGCCGGCGGCGCGAGCGAGCTCCTGGGCGTCACTCACCGGCTCTACGAACGCTTCAGCGCCGGGTACGGCTACACCGCCATCGCGGTCGCGCTGCTGGGGGGCCTCGAGCCCGCTGCCGTCGTGCTGGCCGCCCTCTTCTTTGGCGCGCTGGAGGCCGGCTCCGGCACGATGCAGCGGGTCGCCGGAATCCCCAGCGTGCTCGTCACGCTGCTGCAGGGCGCCATCCTGGTCCTGCTGGTCGCCCGGCGCTCTTCCTCCGACGTGGCCGCTGCCCGGAGGGCGTTGTGATCGTCTTCGAGCTCGCAGCCGCCTCGATCCGGATGAGCGCTCCGCTGCTGTATGCCTCGCTCGGCGAGTTGCTCGGCGAGAAGGCCGGGGTCGTCAACATCAGCCTGGAGGGCGCGATGCTGGTGAGTGCCTTCGCCGGCACCGTGGCGACGCTGGCTTGCGGCAACCTGTGGCTGGGGCTGGCCGCCTCCGTGGCCGCCGGGATGTTGTTCCTGGCAGCTTTCGCTGCGCTCACCGTGGCGTTGGCCTGCGACCAGATCCTCGTCGGCACGGCGATGAACCTCGTCGCCTTCGGCCTGACCGGGCTTCTCTACAGGGAGCGCTTCGGGGCCAGCGGCGCAGCGCTCACCTTGCCGATCTTCCCGCCGGTGCGTGTACCGCTGCTGGCCGATCTCCCGTTCGTGGGACCGCTGCTCTTCGAGCACAACCTGCTCGTCTACGGCGCGTTCCTGCTGGTGCCGGCCGTACACCTGGCCTTGCACGCGACCTGGCCCGGACTGGCGCTGCGGGCCGCAGGCGAGAAGCCCGAGACGCTGGAGGCGGCCGGTTACTCCGTGCGCCGGGTCCGCGCGGCGGCGCTGCTGGCGCAGGGCGCTCTGGCCGGCGTCGCCGGAGCGTACCTGGCCCTGGCGCACGCGGGCACCTTTGTCGAAGGTCTCACGGCCGGCCGCGGGTTCATTGCGCTGGCCATCGTCGTCAGCGGCCGCTGGACGGCTATCGGGGTGCTGGGTGTCTCGGGAACCAGCGTGGCCGCGCAGTTCCACCTGCAGGCTTCGGATCTCGGTGTGCCTTACCAGTTCGTCCGGATGGTCCCCTACATCCTCACCCTGGTGGTCTTGGCCCAGGTCTCCCGCGCCCGCTCGGCAGCCCCGGCCGCCCTAGGCAGGTAAGAGCATGGCCGCCGAAAAACTGGTCCTCGGAATCAACGCGGCGTACCACGAGAGCGCGGCGGCCCTGGTGCGTGGCGAAGACGCGATCTTCGCCATCGAAGAAGAGAGGCTCTCGCGCATCAAGCACGGCAAGAAACCATCGGTCGGAAACCCCGACCAGCTGCCCTGGATGGCGCTGAATGCGTGCCTGGCAGCCGCCGGAGTCGACCTGGAAGACGTCGAACAGATCGCTTACTCGCTCGTGCCCGGGAAACGCGCCGCCACCATCGGCGCCGATCCCTATCCGATCGATCGCGCCGCGGGCTTCGGGACCCAGCAGGGAGAGGACGAGTTCGACAGGCGAGTGCGATCGGTGTCTGCAAGCTTCTCCCAGCCCGTCAGCTTCGTGCCGCACCACTTGGCCCACGCCGCCTCGGCGTTTTACCCGTCGCCCTTCGACGAAGCTGCGGTGATGGTCGCCGACGGCATCGGCGAGAATTCGACCATGTGGCTGGGGCGCGGCACCTCGACCGGACTGGAGCGCCTCGAGGAGATCCCCTATCCGCACTCGCTCGGAATGCTCTGGGAGCGCATCGCCGCGTATCTGGGATTCACCGAGTTCGACGCGCCGAAGGTCATGGGCCTGGCGGCCTACGGCGACCCGGGCCGTTTCGAGGTCCCGATGCGCCGCCTGCTGGAGGTTCCCGATCCGGACGGTGGAGAGCCGCTGGGCCAGGCGCCGCCCTTTCGAGTGGACGCCCAACTGGCGCGGTTTCGCGCGGCCGACGTGCTGGGGCTGGAGTCGCTCTTCGGCCCGCGGAGACATCCCGGCGAGCGGCCCGAGGAGGCGCGTTTCGCGGATGTCGCGGCCGCACTGCAGGCGCAAACGGAGCTGGCGCTGCTTGCGTCATGCAGGCGGCTTCACCGCGTCACGGGTCTGCCGCAATTCGCCTACGCCGGCGGGGTCGCGCTCAACTGCGTCGCCAACGCGCGGCTGGAGCGCGACGGTCCCTTTGACGCGCTCTACATCCCCCCGGCGGCGCATGACGCGGGCACGGCGCTAGGAGCGGCTTGGTTGCTCTCCGGCGGCCGAGCAGGCGGGGCCTCTCCCGAGCAGCGCAGCCCATTCCTGGGAACCGCATGGCCGCCGGCGGAGATCGACGACGCGATCGCTCGCGCCGGCCTCTCGAGCCAGCGTGTGAGCGATCCTGCGGCCCTGGCCGCGCAACTCTTGACGCAAGGGAAGCTCGTGGCGTGGTTCACCGGCAGACTCGAGCTGGGTCCGCGCGCGCTGGGGTACCGATCGCTGCTGGCCGACCCGCGCGATCGCCGGATGCGGGAGCTTCTCAATAACCGCGTCAAGCACCGCGAACCCTTTCGTCCCTTCGCCGCTTCCGTGCTGGCCGAGTCCCTCGACGACTGGTTCCAGACGCCTGCGCGCCGACCGGGCGCTGCGGCTTCGCGCGACCTGATGCTGCTGGCCTACCGGGCTCGCGCGGAACGCGTCGCCACGATCCCGGCGGTGCTCCACCGCGACAACAGTTGCCGCATTCAGACCGTGGACGCCGTCCGGGACCCGGTCTACCACCGGCTGATTTCGCAGTTCGCGTCCCGCACGGGCGTGCCCTTGATCCTCAACACATCGTTTAACGACAATGAGCCGATCGTGAGCTCTCCCGAAGACGCGCTGCGCACTTTCCAGGCGACCGATCTGGACGCGCTGTTCCTGGAGGATCGTCTTGTCCGAGGAAGCGGCATCTAGCGAAGTTCGGAGCCCGCGAAAACCGCCGCTGAAGCCGGCGGGTGGACTCTTCGCTCCGGCGCGAGACCGGTACGGCGTCCGGCTCGCGCTCGTATTCGGCAACCACGCGCCCGAAGGCCGGTGCCCTTGGTTCTCGGCCGGCAAGTGTCACCATTGCGATATTGGCGCGGGCGAGGGAGCCGCCTTCGACGAGGAGACCCATCGCAGCCGGCTAGCGTTCTTCCGGAAGCGATACTCGAAAGTGTTTCCCCGGCTCAATCACCTGGTGTTGTACGTCTCGGGCAGCGTCCTGAATCCGGTGGAGTTGCCGCCCGGGCTGCTCGACGAGCTTCTGGCGTTTGCGCGCAAGCTGCCGGAGCTGCGTGCCGTTTCCTTGGAGTCGAGGGAGTCGTTCATCACCGAGGCGAGAGTGCGTCGTCTGGCGAACTTGCTCGCTGAGGGCCAGGCTCTGCGGGTCGCGCTCGGACTGGAGAGCGCCGACGACCGGGTGCGCAACGGCGTGCTGGAGAAGAAGATGCCCGAGGCTGCCGTGCGCCGCGCGCTCGAAGAGCTGGGGCGGGCGGCGCGGGCCGAGAGCCCCGGCCGCGTGGGACTCGACCTCAATGTGGTCGTGGCCGGCCCGGGAACCAGCGGCGCAACGGCGGCGGCCGACGCGGCGGCCACCGCGCGCTACGCGTTCTGCGCGGGACGAGAACTGGGCTTTCCGGTGGACTTGAACATCCATCCGTACTATCCCAGCGCCCGCGGCCTGGCCCGATTTCCGGATCGGCCGCGCTGCGCTCCCGCCGCGCTCGCGGCGGCTGTGCTGGCCGTCGACGTCGAGCGCCGCGCGCTTGCGCCAGCGTCCGGCCTCTTCATCGGCCTCGAAGACGAGGGCCACGATCGCGAACCCGGGCGGCGCTCCGACGAGCGCCGGCTCGCCTACGCGGCGATCGAACGGTTCAACGAAACAGGCGATCCGCGCGCGCTCGAAGCCTTGCTACCTCCGGAGCCACTCGCAGAGCTGTAAGCGCTACACTGTCGGACGCCGTAACCGCGGCCGCGAGCGTTTGCGGCGCGCCCGTTTTCAGGAGGTCGAATCGCCTTGGCCAGCAGCAACCGTCCCCTCGCTCTCGTCACCGGGGCCTCCGCCGGCATAGGCGAAGCCTTCGCGCGCAAGCTGGCCGCCCGCGGCCACGACCTGGTGCTGGTCGCGCGCCGGGCGGATCGTCTCGAAGCGCTGGCGGCCGAGCTGGCGAAACAGCACGGCGCGAAGACGCAGGTGGAGGCGATGGACCTTGGAAAGCCGGAAACCCCACGGGAGCTTTTCAGTCGTGTGAAGGCCCCGCTCGACCTGCTCGTGAACAACGCCGGCTACGGCACCGCGGGCCTGTTCCACGAACAGGACTACGATCGCGAGCTGGGTCAGATCGACCTCAACGCGCGAGCGCTGGTCGCGTTGACGCACCTGTTCGTCCCGGCGATGGTGCAGCGCCGCTCGGGCGCCGTGATCAACCTGGGCAGCATCGGCTCGTTCATGTCGTGTCCCAACATGGCGACCTACGCCGCCACCAAGGCCTTCATCCTCAGCTTTTCGGAGGCGATAGCCCACGAACTACAGGAGCACGGCGTGCACGTGATGTGCGTCTGCCCCGGCGGCACCTCCACCGAGTTTCAGCAGGTCGCCGG
The DNA here is from genome assembly GCA_016199905.1 of Candidatus Wallbacteria bacterium. Classification (GTDB taxonomy): domain Bacteria; phylum Muiribacteriota; class UBA6191; order JACPRK01; family JACPRK01; genus JACPRK01. The sequence goes on along the minus strand of JACQFU010000403.1, from coordinate 2,101 downwards.
GGTAGAGGTGAAGGACATCGAATGGTCCTTCATGACCGCCGAGGCCGTGGTCGACATCGCCTTGGCGGACCTGGACGCCAGGCGCAAGATCAGCATCAGCGGTTTGATGAACAAGCTCACCGTTCGCGCCGCCTGGCTGCTGCCGCGGGGCTTGATGTCGAAGGCGATCCACAAGGGCTTCGCGGGAAGGAAGAAGTAGCCGCTATCGCCGCCGTACTCGAACCCGCCGACGGGCCCTCCGGATACGCAAGCAGATTCAGGCCCCGTCACCGGCGAAATACTTGATTTCCACGGATGTCATCGTTGAAAATCAAGCTATGTACCTCGAGCGTGCGCAGGCTGCCAGGCTCAGAGAGCTGATGGGTTTCTTCCCTGCAGTCGTCGTCACCGGAGCGAGGCAGGTCGGCAAGAGCACCATGATCCAGCACACGCTGGCCGCCCACGCGGACATCGTCGTGTTCGATCCGGTGCTGGACGTGGAGAATGCTCGCCGGGAGCCCGACCTGTTCCTGGACAACCATCGCAGGCCTTTGGTACTCGATGAGATCCAGTATGCGCCGGAGTTGGTGGCCTCCCTGAAGCGCCGCATCGACAAGGACCGGACCCCGGGGCAGTATGTGTTGACGGGCTCGCAACAATGGGGCGTCCTCGCTTCGGTAAGCGAGAGTCTGGCCGGACGAGCCGTGTTCCTCGACCTGGAAGGGTTCTCCCTGGCCGAGCTGGCACGGAATGCGGGGACGTCGTGGCTACAGGCCTGGCTCGATGGCGCCGCGGAGCCCCAGGCACCGTCCTTGAATCGACTGAAGCTCGACAGGCCACTGTTCGAGCAACTCTGGCGCGGCTTCTTGCCTGAAGCGCAGTTCTTGCCAGCGGCCCATGTGCCGGTTTTTCTGACGGCCTATCTTCGCACGTACGTCGAGCGGGATGTGCGGACACTGGCCGACGTCTCGGACTGGCAGCTCTTCGGCCGCTTCGTGCGATTGGCAGCCGCTCTGACCGCGCAAGAGGTCAAGTTCGCCCATCTCGGGCGGGAGCTGGGGCTCAACCCGGAGACCTCGAAACGGTGGCTGGCCATGCTCACGGCCACGTTTCAATGGCACGAGGTGCCCGGGTACTCGGGAAACCTCGCCAAGCGAGTCAGCCTCAAGCCCAAGGGCTACTTTGCCGACACCGGTCTGGCCTGTCTGGCCCAGGCCATCTCAACCCCGGCTGCGGTCGCGAGCCATCCTTCATGGGGCGCGCTGTTCGAGACCGCTATCGTGGCGGAAATTCGCAAAGCCTGCGCCTTGATGTCGCCGAGTCCGAACCTCTATCACTGGCGTTCCCATGGCGGCGCCGAGGTGGATCTCCTCCTCGAGCGAGACGGCAAATTCCATCCTATCGAGGTCAAGGGCACGAGCCACCCGTCGCGGTCGGACACGTCGGGCATTGCGGCCTTTCGCAAAGCGCACCCTGGCCTGCGGATCGGCCAGGGGCTGGTCATCGCCCCCGTGGAGCGCTCGTACCCTCTATCGGAGCAAGACTGGGCCTTTCCCTGGGACGCTTGCGTCTGAGGCATCGGCGCCGGCCCTTCTTGCCGCGGGCCTGCAATCGCTCCAGTTCCATCCCGAGACGCGGTGTGGTGTAGTAGGTGGCGTTCCGATCGGTGCCGATGAGGTAGCCCGCGGCGAGCCACTCGCGCACCGTCGCGGCGCTCGCGCCCAGCGACGATAACTCCACGCGCGTCAGGACGCGAGGCGTGAAGCCGCGCAGCTTGGGCAGAGGGGAGAGTGGCACCGGGGACTTCGCCGGGGCGGCGACAGGCTTCTTCGGAACGCGAGGGCTCGCCGCCCTCGGGGCGGCGACCTTCGAGCGCCGTCCGGCAAGCGCGGGCTTCGCGGCGGCCGCCAAGGGCCCGGGGCCGGCGGTCTCCAGCTCGATTCCGAACACGGCGCCCAGGTCGTCGCCCGCCAGCACTTCGTGGCCTCGGGCGGCCGGCAGCGAGGCGACGAGGCCGCGACCGGCGGCGGTGACCAGGTCGGCGGGGTCGGCCTTTCGGAGTCGAAAGAGCAATTCGGGTTGAAGGTCCAGCCGCGCGCCCACGCCGTAGAGCGCCGCCGCC
>JACQFU010000390.1 GCA_016199905.1 Candidatus Wallbacteria bacterium | reverse complement strand
TCCGGATCCGGAAGGGCAGCTGCCGGCTGATGACCAACAGATCACGGACAGCGTCGAAGTCAAGAGCGGCGATCGCTTCCGCGTCGTCCCACCGGGAACGTTCGGCTCCACCGCGGCGCTCACGGACTCCATCAGGGACGCTGCGAGCGTGCTCGAGGGGATGGGGCACTCCGTAACGCTCCATGAGGATGGGGGCCAGGGCGTCCTCCTCATCCCCGACTATCCGCTCCGCTCTGGCTGGAGCAAGCGGTCAACCAGACTGCTGCTCAAGCTTCCGCCGTCATTCCCGGCGGGGAAGCCGGACATGTTCTGGACCGACCAGGATCTCGTTCTCGCCAACGGGGCCGTGCCGAAGCAGGCGGGTCACATCGAGGTCATTCTCGGCGAGTCGTGGCGTCGCTTCTCCTGGCACCCCAGTTCGTGGACGCCCGGGGTCGATGACATCCGGACGTTTCTTGAGTTTGTAGAGCGTTTGCGCGGCGCGTAGTCGAGATCCCGGATTCCGAGTACCGTGCGCGGACTCGGCACCACATCGACCTGTCTCCCCGAGCGATCAACGGACTGGTAGCCCTCTGCGAGGCCTCAGGCCTCCGGCCGATCCTGTGCCACAGCCATCCGGATGAGGTGCCATATTCGCCGTCCGACGACCACGGCGAGGCGCGTGTCGCGGCGACGCTCCAAGGGTTCTTCCCCGGCGAGGTCATGGGGAGTTTGCTCCTGACACCGAGCGGTTTTCGAGGGCGTGTCTGGCTCCCGGCAGGCGTACCGCGTCCCGTCTCGGCGATCACTGAGGTCGGCCGCACGGTGCGGCGTCTCTGGACGAAGAGTGATTCCGAGTCGCATTTGCGAGCATCGACAGCTCAGATTCATGATCGGCAGATCCGAGCGTTTGGACAGGCAGGTCAAGCGCTGATTGAAGCCACGCGGGTGGGGATCGTGGGTGTTGGCGGGACGGGCTCGCCGCTGGCCGAGCAGCTGGTCCGTCTTGGGGTCCGGGATCTGCTTCTCATCGATCGTGACGAGGTTCTCGAGTCGTCAAACCTGTCGCGCGTTTACGGGAGTGCGTTCTCCGACGTGCACCCAAGCTGGTGGCAGCGCGTCTTGGCGAAGCGGCCGAGATCCAAGGTGACGATCGTTGCAGAGCACCTGCGTGCAATCAATCCACACGCGCGTATTCGGGCATTCCGCGCGGACGTTACCGAAGCGAGCGCCGCGCGACGCCTGCTCGATTGCGACGTGATCTTCGCGTGCACGGACGAGCATTGGGGCCGTGCCGTGCTGAACCAGATTGCCTACCAGTACCTGATCCCGGTGGTGAACCTCGGTGTGGCTATTGATGGGCCGGAAGGCACGATTACGGGCGCCGTCGGTGTCGTACAGGTCCTGCGGCCTGGGCTCGGATGCCTGTGGTGCGGAAACTACTTGAACAGCGAGCGGATCCGGGCCGAGTCGTTGCCCCCGGATGCCCGCCAGGCGCTTGAGGCGGAAGGGTATCTGCGGGGGGTTGCCGAGCCAGCCCCCTCGGTGGTGACCATCACGACGGCCGTGGCGGGGCTGGCTGGCACGCTCTTTCTTCAACTCGTGACCGATTTCATGGCTTCTGCGGGAGCGGTCGCCCGGATCAACTACTTTCCGCTTGAGGCGGTTGCCGCACGGGGTCGGGTACCCGTGAAAACGCCCTGTCTGTGTTCCAAGGTGAAGGGCAAGGGCGACCTGGAGCCGCTTCCGGTTGTGCCTGGGAGGAGCGTGGCTTGACGCGGCGGCTCGAAGCGCAGTTGGCATCTGTGAACGACCATACGGAGCGTGCCGCTGAACTCGGATGCGCCCACGCCGACATGCTCCGGCGCTCAGGCCTTTCACCAGCAACCCTCGATGAGGTCCAGACAGCGCTTCGGCGGCAGATGCTGTGGGTGGAGAAGCGCGTGAGGGAGCTACGACGCAGGAAGGCTGGACGGTCGAAACGCATCAAGGATCGCGTCCGCAGAGAGCCTCTCCTGGCGGATCTCGCCCGCAGGCATCGGGACCTTGTGAAACAGCTGGAGGGAGCCCTGCAGCTCCAGCGTGCCGTGTTGCGCCAAACCGCGGACTCGTACGCGTGGCTCGCCCTCGGCGAGGATCCTCTGGTAATCCTCCCGTTATACGTCCGTCAGACTCACCAGCTGCCTCAGGGTCTGGGCTTGGGAGCGCCCGCTGAGCTTGCGCGACGTTTCCACGCCGTAGGCACGCTGTTCGCCGTTGAAAACGACCTGACGCGCTGTCTTGGCGTGGGTGACTTGACCGTTGTCTTCGCGCACCGACCCTGGCGGAACCCGCTTGTGCTTGAGGTCAAGGCTTCGGGCGAGTGGAAGGAGGGTGGGATCGCCGAGATCGGCATCATGACGGCGCATTCCGACGCGCCGGAGGATGTCGCGCTTTACGATGAGGTGTCGCGAATCATCGGCGAGCAGGTTACACCTCAGCGAGTTCACAGATTGGAGCGGCAGGATCAAATCGATCGCGTGCTGTCGCACACGAGATACCTCGCATCAATTGCGGGTGGTGCCGGCCCGCGACTGCCTGGCCCGAGCGCACGGGTATGGAGAACGCTTCAAAGCGTGACCTTGCGTGCGCTTGCGGACGGTGCCAGTTACGATCTCTCTGAGCCAGGTGTGGCGTTTCTCGCCTTAGGGTTGCACGACGCTGACCCCGAACAGCGACTGCGCGAAGCGGCCGCGGGGCTCGCGTTCATCGGTTTCGGGAGCGACTCTGCACCCGCGACCTTGGCCGATTTCCTGCGCGAGGACGAGTGGGCTGCGGTGGTCCCGCCTATTCCCCTGTGGCCGATCAGCCGGAGCGCGCGGGTGGGGCTGATGACCGGCCGCGTGTACTTCGCGGCCGTCGTGAAGCCCGATCTTTGGCAGAACGCCATGCAGGCGGAGGGCCTCAGGTTGGAGGAGGATGGCAATGGTGGGTGGCGACTGGTTGGGATGTCCGGGGAAATCCATCTCGACACTATCGAGGTGCACAAGCTGTCCCTGGGGGTGGCCTTCGCGGGCATCAGCCCGCGCGACGTCGCGCGTCGAGTAGCAGAGTTCCTTGCCCGCAAGAGCGGCGACGAGAAATAGGGTGAGCTCGCTTCTCGCATCGGCCGTGTAGTGTGCTGGAACGCGCGAGCAGCGAGGTACAGTGATACGTTGGCAGTCGGTGGAAGAAGGCGAGATTTCATGCAGGTACGCATTGGACCCGGCGGGTACGTTCAGTTCTCGGAGGAAGAATGCCGCGCGCGAAACGTAAGGAGCTGATCGAGCAGATAGAAGCGATTCGCGGAAGTCGAGTCCTGTGTTACGTCACTGGGGACCGCGCTCCCGCTGTCGCACAGATCGGCGATGACGCCGTTCGTCCAATGTATGAACACCTACGGGAGATCGGGCACGTCGAGAAGCTCGACTTCTTTCTGTACAGTCGGGGCGGAGCGATCGATGTGCCTTGGCGAATCGTCACCGCACTGCGAACTGCCGCGGATGACTGGTCGGTGTTGATCCCATTCCGCGCGAACAGCGCCGCGACTCTGCTGGCTCTCGGAGCCGACGAGATTGTGTTGGGCAGGTTTGGGGAGCTCGGACCGATCGACCCGATCATGAACATTCAGCGCGTGATGCCGGTCCCCGGCGGTCCCGGAACCGTTATGCAGGATTCGGTGAGTGTAGAAGACGTGATGGCGTACGTGAAGTTCGTTCAGGAACGTGCCGGATTGTCAGACCAGGCGGCTCTTGCAATCGGTCTCACGAAGCTCACGGAGCGGCTTGATGCCGTCGCCCTGGGCAATGCCCATCGGACGCACTCCCACATCCGGGACGTGGCCCGGCGTATGCTTCTGTCGCGGAATAGGCCTCACAGCGAACAAACGATGGCTACGATCGTGGAGACCCTGGCTGAGCGCGTCTACGCTCACGGTCACGCAATCGGGCTCAAAACCGCGAAGGAAATCGGCCTTCCTGCCACGGCAGCCGACACGAAGCTGGATCAGCTACTGTGGGAGCTTCTGAACGAGTACGAGACCGACTTGAAACTGTTGCACCCTGTTGATCCTGCGGCAGCGCTGGCTGGGGCGGACAAGTACTCCGAAGATGCCGTGATAGCCGTCGTGGAATCCAAGGCCGCCGCGCACGAGTTCACCGGGAAGATTGAGATTTCTGCCCGCCGCCAGATGCCTCAGAATCTCAACGTGTCGTTCAACCTCAACCTCCAGGTGCCACCGGGCGTAGCGAACCAGCAATTGGCCGCGGCCCTCCAACAACTGCTCCAGCAGGCCCAGCAAGCGATCCTGCAGCAGGCTCAGCAAGCCGTCCAGCAGGCGCTTCAGACACAAGCGCCGCTTGTGGGGATCGAGGCAGGTTTTAGAAGTGGTGACTGGAAACGCGTTCCCTAGCCGGGGAGTCGCAGCCGCAGGCCCGGTGATAGCGTGCTTGAACCAAGCGGTAGGACCTTGTCGTCCTTGCGAGGCACGTCGCTGCCTTCCGCATTACTGGAGGGCGCTGACGGGGGTGAAGACGGGGCGAGGGGGATGGAAAGGCGATACTCCCCCTCACGAACCAAGTTGACAGTGACCGTCACCGTGAGTGACATGATCGCTCTCCACAGCAAGAAGGCGCGTTCTGCGGGCGCCAATGGTCTACGACGCCGGTCGGGGCAATATGTTACCCTTAGGCCTGCGAGACGGCAAGGCATTGCCCGGCCGGGCGTGGCCTTCAGAGGCTTTGGTGCCACTTCCGGTGCCACTTCGCAGCAAGAAGCCCTCGGATTCGTGGTTTTCGATTCCGGGCAGATCGTGGGGAATCGCGTTGAAATCCGAGAAGTTACCGGAATCGGAGCCCTGAGCCCGGCCGCCTGATAAGCGTGAGGTCGGTAGTTCAACTCTACCCAGGCCCATTGAA
>JACQFU010000389.1 GCA_016199905.1 Candidatus Wallbacteria bacterium | reverse complement strand
GTCATGGCTTGTCATAATGTCTCGCGACCAACGCGCCTGAGCTGATGCGGACTTTCGGGATCGGCGACGGGAAAGCACGAATTACAGAGCAGAAAGAGATCCGAAGTGTGCAGCAAAAGGGGCCCAAATTGGTCGGTGCCGGGAGGTGTTACTCTAGGGGGCATGTTCCCCCCCGGGCTCGAGGCCCGCATTCGCGAGCGGATCGCGGATTCGCTCGTGGCCCTCTGGGCGATGGAGCAGGTGCGCTCTCACCGAGATGCGCAAGCCAGCGATCAAGGCAGCTTCGAAGAAATCGTCTTCACCAGCACGACGCTCGAGCGGCTTCTCGAGCAGGGAAACCCCGAGGTCTTGCCTCATCTCTTCCAGCTCTTGAAGCCCGAGCGCTTCGGTCCGCTTACGGAGATGATGGTCGAGCGCTGGCCGGGGTGGAACGGGCGGACAGCAGGCTGCGCGGCACCTGTCATCGCGACGAACAGTCCCGATAGCGCCCTCTCGCTGTTCGAGATCTGGTGGAGAACAGCCGGCAAGCGACTGGATCCGGACAGGATACATGGGGTTGCTGATGCCCTCTGCGCTCTCGCGCCCCGGGGCCGTGCTTTCGCGGAGCTGCTCGTTGGCCGGCTCGCGCCAGCAGCTTCGGACTCGAGCACTGGCCAGCTTCAAGAAGAGGCCTTTCGACTGGCTTGGAGCCATCGTCTGCCTGCCTGGCGTGACATGCTGCGTCCGCTGCTCTGCAGCGGTGACGCCGATGGACTCGTGCACCTCCTTTCGGGGCTCGTGAGCTTCACTTTTCTGGAATTCGTCCAAGACGGCGACGAGCAGGGCGCCGCGGTAGGCTTCCAGTCGCTCCCGTGGCTGTTCCTGGCTGGCGCTCCGCTGGGCCGGATCGACGAACTGCTGCGGGCTCCCAAGAGCGCCGGCACCGAGGACCTCCGATCCCTGGCGAGCGAGTGCCAGCCGCGCGGCGACGGAGGCTTGCTATTCGGCATCGTCGCTCTCATTTGCGAGCTGGACTGGCCCCGGACCGGCCCGCCGCAGGGGACCGTCCAGCTCATCCTGGCGCTATGTCTCGAAGCGCTGGCAGTACGGCGCATCCAGACGGACGGGCTGGGCCTGGAAGAGTTGCTTGATCGGGTCACCCTGGATGTGCCGTGCCATCCCTGCATTCCCGACCTGGCTCGAGCCATCGCGTTCTTCCCCCGTGTCGAGGCAGTGCCTGCTATCCGCGAGGCGCTCCGAAAGCACATCGACTCCGCTGCTGCGGCCCACCTCGCGGAGATGATGGGACACTTGCGGTGGCCTGAGCTCGCCCCAATCCTGATCGGGCTCACGGACGGCGCCTCGGGCGACCTCACTTGCGAAGCCGCGGCCAGGGCACTCGAAGGTCTCGGTCCGGCGGCAGAGTGCCCCATTCTCGATGGCTGGCTGATGTTCGATGGGTCCCAGCGAATCTACCTGGGAGACGTCGCGTGCCGGATCGGCGGAGAAGCCTTCGTGGATCATCTCGTGGCGCTCTTCCCCCAGATGAGGGGCCAGCAACTGGAGCTTTGGTGTGGTTGGGCCGAGCGCGTGCCCCATCCGAAGCTGCTGGAAACCCTGGCGCCGGAAGTCCGCCGCAAGCACGCGAGCGTCGACCATGCTTTCGCTACTCTGGCCGCGCTGTTGGGAGTCGAGCCGCCGGAGCTGTGCGCGGTCCGGGGCAGATTGGAGCAGGTCGAGAAACGACGTCAGGAACTCAGGGAGCACGGGATCTTCGGCCGGCATTCGCCGGGTGGGCCGACGCTCGAGTTGCAACTCGAGTGCCCCGAGTGCGGCGATGCCAATTTCTATGAGGTGCGGAAAGTCCTGCTTGACCCGGATAGCCAGGGGGAAGCTCCGTTCATCCTCGACGAGCTAACCTGTCTTTCATGCGGCCGGGAGTCGGATCTGCGGCCCCACGCGATGGGACACGTTGCCCTGACGGCCGAGGTGTTGAAGATGGCCACGGCCTCCAAGCTCGGCCTGAGTCGCCAGAGTCCCGTCGAGGTCGTGCGATTGGGCGTGGAGGGGGGACGGCAGATGGGTCCGAGGCGGGCCATCGCCTATTACGAGGAACTAGTGGAGCGGGAACCGCTTTCACCTGTGGCCTGGCTCGGACTGGGGAACTGCTATGGCAACCTGAACCGGCCGCGAAGGGCCGCCGAATGCCATCGGCGTTGCCTCGAGCTCGATCCGGCATGTGTCGAAGCATCCGTCAGGCTCGGGGAGTATCTCCGGGAGCAGGGCTCCCGGCAGGAAGCCTACACCGTCTACCGTGACGCGTGGCGTCGTCGCCATCGCTGGGTCTACCATCGATTGGGGCGGCTACGCGCTCCCGATATCGAACGCGACGTCCTCGAGGCGCTCGAGAAGCTGCGGCGCGAAGTGGCTCCGAAGGATCCGCCTTTCGCGGCGGTGGGGCCGCGCCCTTCGCCGGGCAAGATCGGCCGCAATGACCCGTGTCCCTGCAACAGCGGGAACAAGTTCAAGAAGTGCTGCGGCCGGTGAACGGCATGGGCGCGGGCGGGATGGCCGGATAGCCCGTGAAGCGGGCCTCGGAACGCGATCGGCCGACATCCTGGTCGGG
>JACQFU010000388.1 GCA_016199905.1 Candidatus Wallbacteria bacterium | reverse complement strand
GGGCTACGGGCTACGGGCTACGGGCGCCGGACCAGGGGGGCTACGGATCTAGCCCTCCAACCCCTGGAAAAACTTTCCCCGCACCTGCGCGTTCTTTCGTGGACAGATGACCCGTGAGAACCTAGCTCCAGCCGACGGCGCCCGCTTCTCCCAAGCCCGGAGTCCGGAGCCCGGAGCCCGGAGCCCGTCGCCCGGCGCCCGCTTCTCCCAAGCCAGGAGTCCGGAGCCCGGAGCCCGGAGTCCAGCGCCCGTCGCCCGTCGCCCGTCGTTCCCCGACCGCCGCGGATTCGGGTTCTGGGTCATCGCGGTCGTCCTAATCCTGCTGATCCTATTCGGAGTCGGAATAGCTTCTTACTCCCAGAATCAGCAGCTGAACCGCACGATCGTGGAGGCGTACTTGGGGCGAGCCGCTACCGACATCGCTTCCTCGGCGATTGACGAGGTCTACTGGAAGTTGACGCGGCACATGATGACGCCGATGGTCGACTCGGACGTGAAGAACGACTGGGACTCGCTGCTCGTGGAAGTCCCGAGCGACGTGCACCCCGCGGAGACCATTCCACCTCGAATGACCCGTCGGGTCTTCGAGCCGACCACGGAGCGGCCGATCGACTTCACGGTCGAAGACGTCGAGGACGTGGAGATGACGCTGGTCCATCGCGAGATGGATTTCGGTCACGGCTTCTGGTGCGGCGCCATCGAACTGGAGACCGCAGTGCGGCTGCGGATGGGCCGTTTCCCGGCGGGCGTGGCCGTGACGCGCCGGCTGCGCGTTCGCAAGCGCTACTACGCGACTCAGGTCTCGGCGACCCAGTCGCCCATCGTCAGGTTCATGCCGGAGGACCTGTCGCGGGAGGTGTCGCGGCAGTGAGGGTAAGGGGCGCGACTCGGACGGCCAGCGATGGAGGCTTTTCGTTGTTGGAGATGGCGATCGCGATCACGCTGTTGCTCGCGATCATCGGGCCGCTGATGTATCTGTACTCGACGGGGAGCCTCACCACCTCCGCGGGCCACTCGACGGCAATGCTGGCGTGTCTGGCGGGGCAGGAGCGGCTGAAGAACGATCTGGAGCAAATTGCGTTCCCCGATCAGGTCGACGAGGACGACCAGGGGACGAGGCCGCCCAGCTACAAGATCGAGGAGCCAGGCCCCGACGAGGGAAGCAAGATCAGCTTCTGGGTGCCCGTGACGCGGGCGCCGGGTGAGCCGATGCAGCGCCGCCTCAAACTGGTGGCCGTGAGCTACTACCTGAAGCCGATCGCGGGGACGCCTGGCGGATACCTGATCCGGCGCGAGGGGACGGGGCCCGAACACTCGGTCGCCAGCGTAGTGCTGCGGCGGCTCTGGTTCCGCCGGTTGCAGCCGCCCGCCGGGACCAACGCGGCGACGGCCGCCGATTTCACGCCCGGCAGCGAAGCGACGCTGCCGCCGGATCTGATGCGGGTGACGTTGACCGCCGTGGCCGAGGCTGCCAGCGAAGAGAAGCTGGACAGGAATGACGCCCGCCGGGTCCACGAGTTCACGCTGAGTTTCCTGGCAAGCCTGCGCGAGTCGTCCTTGCCGTATCGCATCCGCGAACCCGACGCCGGCGACCACTATCAATTCCTGGTGCCGACGGGGACGTTGCCGTAAAGAGGGGGGGGGGAATTTTGGACCCCACAACGAGTGGAGCGGCTCTCTGTCGCCCTCGAAGCCAATGCAGACACGCGCAAGTCTCTCCGATCGGCCGGGAGTCCAGAGGGCCCTTGAGCCTCTGGGTTCGGGGCGAAGCCCCGATTGGTCGCTCGGCCACGGCTGCGCCTACGGTGCGGTCTTGATCTTCGCCGAGCCGCTGACGGTGTGGATCTCGAGCGCCGGACCGCCGGCGCCGAGTTTTCCGTTCCAGCGGCCGGAGCCGGAGCCGCCGGCGACCTCGATGGCGCCGCTGACGCTGTGGAACTCGACTGTCGCGCCGACGCCGACCGGCAGAGAGAGCGCGGCGTTGCCGCTGACGGTGTGGAGCGAGGCGCCTGCATAGCCGCCCTTGACCCAGGCCAGGTCGATGTTGCCGCTGACCGAGTGGGCTTCGACGGCGCCGCCTGCCAGACCGTTGGCCTTGAGAGAGCCGCTGACTCCTTTGAGTTGCAGGCCTCCGGACAGTTCGCGGATCGACACTTCGCCGGAGACGGTCGTCACCTGGGCATGCCAGGCCTTCGGTAGGGCGATGGTCAGATCGACGCTCACCTTGGGCAGTCCGCCGCCGCCGACCAGGTCGCGCAGCTTCTGCCAGGTCGACTCGTCGTCGTAGCGCGTGCGAACCTCCAAGACGCCGCCCGTCACGGCGATCTCGACCTTCACTCGATCGAGCGCCTTCTTGGCGTCAGCCTCGGAGGATGCTTCGACTCGTTTGACCGCGCGTACCGAGACCTCCTTCACATCGCCGCCCTGGATGTCGATCGTGCCCGTCACGTGCCCCACGACCAGCTTGGTCGCGCCTGCAAGCTCGAGATTCTTCGCGAGCACGTCCTTGTACTCTGCGGCCGGGAGCGTGCCCGTCGCCGCGCCCATCGCCAGCATTGCCATCAGGAGCCTCCTGCAGTTTGCTTCGAGTGTCATTCCAGTTCTCCTTGCCGGATCGCGCCGCCGCCGGCGTCGACCGTCGATTCACGTGAGCCAACCGTAGACTTCCGCCCGGTAGACCGTGCGCCAGAGGAACATCGCGCCAAACACCGTCAGGAACAGTCCGAACAGGAACCGGGCGCGCTCCTTGGGCAAGTTGGAGCCCAAGCGCGCGCCTGCGTAGGTCGAGGGGACGGCGCCCGTGGCAAGCCCCAGCGCCATCGCCCAGTCGACGTGCCCCAGTCGCCAGTGGATCCAGGTTCCGGGGGTGGCCAGGAAACCTACCGCCACCAGCGAGGTCGCCGCCGCTTCCTGGATGGCCAGCCGGCAGACGACCAGGTAGGCCGGGACCAGAAGAAAGCCTCCGCCATTGGCGAGCAGTCCGGACAGCAGCCCCACCGCAGCGCCGACGGCGACCAGCACCGCTACCGGCGGTCCCTGCGGGTCGGGTTCCGGTTGCTCGTCAACGACCGGCTGCAGCAGTCGCACTCCCACGGCGACCACGAAGCAGCCGGTCAAGAGCATCAGCATCCTGCCCGGAACCACCTCTGTCAGCAGCGAGCCGACCACGACGCCGGGCGTGCCGCCGAGGACCGTCCAGATCAGGACTCTCTTCTTCACCCAACCGCGGCGCCAGTAGACGAACCCGCCCACCAGCGCGGTCGGCAGCGTGACGGGCAGCGGTGTGGCGAGCGCGATCATCCGCGGCACGTCGATGAGTCGCAGGAGCGGCGTGGAGATGCTGCTGCCTCCGACTCCGAACAGTCCCGACATGAAACCGATTACGAGGCCGAGCGCGAGATAAGCGGCTGCGTCGGAGGGTGTAGGCATGGGTCTTGGTTCCGGCGGAGTTTAGCATGGGGGGCGAGAGAGGCGGGGCCGGCCGGGTCGATCAGAAGAGCATCGCCACGGCCCGAGCCAGTTGCCTGAAATCATCCAGTTCGTCCTGAATGGCCCGGTACGAGATCCGGTGATCGATGGCCACGTACTCATCTTCTCGCAGCGAACGCATCGCTTGGAGCTTCCACAGATAGCGCTCGATGGCCGCCAGACGCAACCGGACTACCTGCGGGTCGACCCTACGTCCTCTCCGCTCGGAATCCTGGCCCTGAACCTGTCGAAGTGAAACTCCCTCATGGGCGATCCATCGAAGTAGGCCCGAAGAGTCTTCTTCACGAAACCGCCGCGCGCGACCGGGTCCCGGCAAATATTGACAACCGAATTACACCCGGGTATAATAAGAGCATGAGCACCAGAGAGACCCTCACCGCGTTCGCGGGCGACCGCCGGATTGCCTCAGGCCGTTTGCAAAAGCTAGTCCTGGAGACCAAGGCGTGGATGGAACGTGGAGAGTCCGGTAGCGTCCTGATTTTCGAGGACTGGACGGGGACTCAGGTCGACTTCGACTTTCGCGGCACGCCGGATGAAGTGCTGCAGCGCGCGCTGGCGCCAGCCGCGCGGCCGGGGCCGGGGCGGCCGAAGCTGGGCGTGGTTTGCCGCGAGGTCTCGCTCTTGCCGCGTCATTGGGACTGGCTCCAGTCGCAGCCAAACGGCATCTCGGCGGCATTGCGCCGGCTAGTGGATGAGGCGCGAAAGCGCGACCCGGAGGGGGAGCGGCGCCGGCAGGCGATGCAGGCCGCAAGCCGGGTGATGTCGGCGCTAGCCGGCAATCTGCCCGGTTACGAAGAGGCGACCCGTGCGCTCTTCGCCGACGATCGCGCACGCGTGAGACAACTGACGCGCGGCTGGCCCGGGGACATTCGAAGCTATGTGGGTAAACTGGTGAAGGCGGCCGACCGTTCGGCGTGAGCGATAACTCTCGTGGACTTTGCAAAGACACTCGACGTGCTGGAGGGTTTCCTCGAGGAACGGAAGATACGCCATGCCCTGGTGGGCGCGCTTGCGCTCTCCTGCTACGGTCTTCAGCGGGCGACGCAGGATGTCGATCTCCTCTTGGAAGCGCGAGGCCACGAAGCAACGATCGCCTTCCTGGAATCGCTTGGGTACGAGACTCTCCACCAGTCGGCAGGCTACTCGAACCACACGAGTACGTGGAGTTTTTGAGTCGCTTGCCGCAACAGAGTCCCGCGGTTTCGACAGCACGCCGCGGACCGCGGGGCGATTCCCCGTTCGGGCTCTGACGCCCCCGCGAACCATTGCAACCCTACTTCCCCTTCACCGCCCGGCGCGCTTTCGCCCGGATGTATGGCTTGAACTCGCTAGCCTTTCCCGGCGGTGCGATCTCGAACTCGAGGTCCAGCGTCTCCGGCCCGGTCTTCTTGTAGGTCAATCGGAACCCGGGCGACGAAGGGGTCGCCTGGCTGAGGAATCGCCACTCGGTCAGGCCCGCAAGGGCCGCGTAATCGATCCGGTGCCCTTCGCTGTCGAAGTATACGGCCTCCGGCCCGGACTCTCCCGGAACGGCGCGAACCACGAGGAGATCCTCGTGGATCGAAGCCGGCGCCTTTTGCGTTGCGGGATACTCCGACCTGTTCCGCCTCACGAGGATTCGCTTCTGTAGCTCCAGCGCAAACGAGAACTGCCCCTGCCCCTGTCCGGGTGCGCCGCCGCCTTCTCCCACCCAATCCCCAAGAAGGAACTCCCAAGCGCCCCAATCGGGCTTCGGGAGCGGTGGCTGGCCGAAGCCCGCGCCGAACGCGACCAAGCCCGACAACAACACCGCGAGTCCTGCCTGCCGCATCCGAAACCTCCCATCCCGGCCGGAGCGTGTTCGACAGTCCGACCTCTCGACGGTACCGTGGACCTCCGGAAAGCCGAAGTCAAGACGGTGGCGTCGCGCATTTCGCCGCTTGGCAAGATCCTAGTAGACTGTTTCCAGAATGACCCATGAGGGAATCGGCACGAAGTGCCCGGTGTGCGGCGACGGGATCGCGGAAGCTCCGGTCTTCTGCACGGACTGCGAAGCGGCGCACCATCGCGATTGCTTCGCCTACAACGGCAAGTGCGCCATCTACGCCTGCAGCAGCCTGCGCTACAAGCAGGTGCGCGGGCCCGGTCCCGGCGTGGTCTGGATCGAGAAGTCGTCGAAGGAGGCACAGAGCGACTCGCAAGCGTACGTGGCCGACTTCACTTCCAGCCGGGAGCGGTGGGTGCGCGCCGCGCCGCTGGTGCTGGTCTTCCTGGCGGGGCTGGCCTACTCGGGACCCGAAGACTACCACGGCCAAACGCCGTACTGGCCCTTCGCCGTGGAGCTCTTCATAGGGCTGGCGGTGCTGTCGCTGATACCCCTGGCCGGCGTCTCCGACTACCGGATCGTCGACGGCAAGACGCAGATGATCTGGGTGCACGAGACCTTCTTCGGCCGGATTCATCGGGCGTCTCCGGAGACCCGGTTTGCCAATTGCCGCCACCTGAAGGTTCAGGGGCGCTACAGGCCCGCCTCGGGCGACGACTCGGAGAGGTACACCTGGGAACTGTTCGTCGTGACGCAGCGCGGCAAGTTGCTGTCCTTGTCCGACCCTGTGCACGTGACCAGCGGACTCTTGTCCAGGTTCACCGATGAGCCGCCGCCGGCCCTGGTCGAGACGGCTCGCCGCGTCGGGGCGATCATGGACCTGGAGGTCACGACCGATATTCGCGGCCGGCCGACCCGCCGCCCATCGCAGGCAGGCTGAGCGCCGCTTTCGCGTCAAACAGCGCCGGGCCTGGCGCGATCGCTCCCGGCGGGCCGCCAATGACGGCCACGGCCAGCGACCGCTGGCGCCGCCATGGCCGCCTCGAGGTGCGGATCTCCACCGACCTGGGCGAGTGGCTCTACCGGCTCCCGAACCCACCATCAAACGATCGCGCCACGACGCCCGACAGCTCTCTGCCGACTAGCACGGACGACACTACTGCACGAGGTGCACGATGAACGCTGGAGCGCCATCACCGGCCGGGTGGGAGCGACTGCCGGCTCGACGAGTCAGCCCTCGCGCTGGCTCTGCGAGATGCGCATCGTGGATCGCGTGGTGCCGATCACGGAGGCGAAGCCGGAACGTTCCAAGCGGGCCTTGTACCGCATGCCATCAGTATGGGGAGGAGACTCGCGCGGCCGCCGGGCGCGCGCGAGAGCGACCCAGGTTACCGTTCGAGGCCCTGCCGTCATGTCAACGCTGCCGCAGGGTCGCTTTTCGCCGGAAAGGAGGCCCTCTCGAGCGTGCGCTATTGCGCCGTAGGGCGGCCCGATGGATAGTAACGGTTGGCTGTTTCGAGCTTGCGGTCCACGACGCGCGACAGCCTCGGCCGACCGGGTGGGAACGAAGTGAGTCGAGGAGGCGCTCCGATGGGTAGGGCCAGGGGACGCACGGGCTGGAAGTGCGGGAGAAGGGTTGAGGCGGTTGCCGCGCGCGTGCTTGCGGCCGCGCGTCTCGATGGCGGCCAGGTTTGCCTGCAGCTGCGCGTGCACGCTGCCGGGCACGAGCGACAGCAGCAGATGGTCGCGCCACACCTCCTCGAACT
>JACQFU010000382.1 GCA_016199905.1 Candidatus Wallbacteria bacterium | reverse complement strand
ACCGGAGGGCGACTTCGTGCGAAGGTTGACGCCCCCGCGAAAACTCCGAATCGGCACATTCTGGATCGGCAAGTTCGAGGTGACCGTCGAGCAATACTCGCGCTTCCTGGAGGCCACCGGCTACCGTCATCCGGGCGACTGGGCCCGGCAGAAGAGTCGACCCGAAAGGCCCGTCGTCGACGTCGACTGGTCGGACGCGGCTGCCTACTGCCGGTGGGCCGGCGGGCGGTTGCCGACCGAGGCGGAGTGGGAAAGAGCAGCCTCGGGGGATGACGGCCGGCGCTACCCGTGGGGAGACGCGCCCCCCACGCAACAGTTGGCCGCCTATCGCGAACCGCACCCGCGAGACGGCTCGCATCCGGACGACCGCTGGTTCGAGCTGCTGCCGTCCGTCGGGACCCATCGTCTCGGAGCCAGTCCGTTCGATGTGATGGACATGGCCGGCGGCGTCTGGGAGTGGTGCGCCGACTCCTTCAACGTGCGCTACTACACCGAGGGCGAGGGCACCAATCCTGCCGGCCCCGAATGCGGAGGCACGGGTCCGGCCTACCAGTTGGGCGGCGGATTGCTCCACGGCGGGGCGTGGAGCTATCACGCCGAGGCACTCAGCGTCGGGGATCGCGTCAACTTCTATCGCAATCACCGGGCCTTCGACGTCGGCTTCCGCTTGGCTCGCACCGTATCGACGCGCTAAGCCGGAGGTACCTACCGCGCTCACACTGCGGCGAAAGATCGCCAAGCTGGGCCTGGCGGCCCGGTCACTCGAGCAATCGCAGCTCGACCCGGTCGACGATGGCGCCGCCGTGGATCCTGCCGAAGCTCATGCGGTAGTTGAGCTCCAAAAAGCCCGGACCGGGCCTCAGCAGAGCGGCGTCGAAGGTTTGCACGAGCCAAACCATCTGCTTGCCGTCGCAGCCCTCCGCGTTGAACGGGAGAACCAGCCTGTGGCGGGGCCACGAGATCTTCAGCTCCAGAAAGACTTCTCGGTGAAGGCCGGAGACGTGGACGGCCGCCTGCGCCCTGCGGAAGCGGGCCGTGTCGGGGAAGAGAACGTCGCCCGAGACGCTCACGACGCCTCGCGTCGGGTCGGGTGCCGGCGCCTCTCCTTGTTCGAAGACCTCGAACATGTGCGGAACCATCACGGTGGTGGACATCTTCATCCGGACGACCGACGTCGAAGGCAGCGGCGCCGGCACGCGCTGCACCTGGAAATCGCCGGGGCGTAACAACTCTTTGGCTCCGGTGACCCCTTTAACTCCACTGAGTTCGAGCGAGCGGTCCAGCTCGGCCAGGCAGATCAGGCAGCTGGTCGCGGCCGAGCGCGTCTCATCGGACTCCCACGGCTCCTCGAACAGGTCTGGCGCCTCCTTGCGGATGGCCGCAAGCAACTCGAAGACTCCCTTCTCCTCGAGCTTCCGGATCGTCCGCGCTCGCATGCGGTCGGAGCCGCGCCGGGTCGTCCCGGTCATGTAGGACGGGTAGTCCAGGGAGAGGAACTGGTAGCGGACCGGATCTTCGGACCTCGCAAGAGCTTCCTGAAGCGCCAACCGCCGCGACCGCTCGATCGGAGGCCGCGCCGGCCGGGCAACAGGCGCAGGACGTTGGATGGCGGAGCTGCTCGAAACGCTCGGCGGCATCGGAACAGCTGGCGCCGTCGCGCGGAGCCGCCAACCTGTGAGCGCCAGGGCCGTCCATGCCGCGGCGCCGATCGCGGTCCCCAGAACGACCCGGCGCCGACCGTCCCGAGGCGCTTGAGGAGCCGTTGGCCGTGTCGCGTGCGCGGCGGCGACCGGCGCGAGCGGAGGGCCAGCCGGCCTCTTCGGCGCCGGCAGCGCCTTGCGTACGAGCTCGGCCGACGAAAACCGTCGCGCAGGGTCGGGCTCCAGGAGCCGCTCCATAACCGACATGAGCGCCTCCGGCACATCTCCCAGCGCCCGGCGCATCGGCTCCGTGAACCCGAGCATCTTCTGTCTCCGAAGCTCCAGCAGATCCGTGGAGTCGAACGGCGCGGTGGCCGTGAGCATCTCGAAGAAGAGCAGCCCGGCGCCGTAGAGGTCGGCGGGAATGCCGGCGTCTTCGCACAGGATCTGCTCCGGAGACATGTAGCACGGCGTGCCGGCGATGAACCCCGGCGCCGTGAGCCGCCCCGGGTCCGCGAGGGCCCGCGCCAGTCCGAAGTCCAGTATCTTCAGTTCGCCCTCCGACGAGATCATCAGGTTGAGCGGCTTGAGGTCGCGGTGCACCACACCCGAGGCGTGGAGGAAGGCCAGCCCCGCCAGCAGCGAGCGAAACAGTTCCACGGACCGCTCGACCGCGAGCGGACCGTTTCGGGACAGGTGCCGCGCCAGGTCCTCGCCTTGCACGTATTCCGTCACCAGATACGGGTTCCTCGACGTCGCACCGGCGTCGAACAGCGCCACGATCGACGGATGGCTCAGGCGAGCCAGCAACCGGGCTTCGCGCACGAATCGCATCAGCTCGACGGGTTGGCCCACCAGGCGCGAGTGCAGGAACTTGATCGCCACGTGCCGGCGCAGACCGGTCTGCACCGCCTCGCAGACGATCCCGTTGCCTCCGCGCCCCAGCGTCCGGACGAACTCGTAGCGCAGCCGGAAGTCGGCGTCCACACCCTCGGGCCAATCCGCCACCGCCACCTCCGCCGGGACGACCCGTCTTCAGTCCTCGTCGGACTCCACGGCAATGCCCAGGCGCTGCATCCGGCGCGCCAGAACGCCGCGGCTGATGCCGAGATGCGCGGCAGCCTGGCTCTGGTTGCCGCCCGAGCAGCCGAGGGCGTCGCGAATCATCCGGGCCTCGGTCTGCGCCAGCGCGCCGCCCGGTTCGGCGGCCGGACCGGTGGAGGGCGCCTCCTCGCAGATCTCCGGAGGCAGCAACTCCAGGCCGATGGCGGTGTCGGGCCGCGCCAGGATCATCGCCCGCTCGATCACGTTGCGCAGCTCGCGCACGTTGCCCGGCCAGCGGTACTCCAGGAAGCGGCGCTCCGTCTCGGGTTCCAGGCCGGGCACGCGCTTTCGGAGGCTCGCGCCGAAGTCGCTCACGAACGTCCGCGCCAAGATGAGGATGTCCTCGTGACGTTCGCGCAAGGGCGGGAGGTGGATCGGGAACACCTTGAGGCGGTAGTAGAGGTCCTCGCGGAGCACGCGCTCGGCGATGGCTCTCTCCAGATCGCGATTTGTGGCGGCGATCAGACGGATGTCGGCCACGAGATCGCGCACGCCGCCCAGCCTGCGGAAGGTGCGCTGCTCCAGGACTTTCAACAGCTTCGCCTGCACGGCCAGCGGCGCGTCGGCCACCTCGTCCAGGTAGACGGTGCCCCCGGCGGCCAGTTCGAAGAGCCCCTGTTTGGCCGCGCGGGCGTCGGTGAACGCGCCCCGCTCGTGCCCGAACAGCTCGCTTTCCAGAAGCGTCTCCGGAAGCGCCGCGCAATTGATGTCGAGGAACAGCCTCTCGGCTCGCGAGCTGCCCGCGTGGATATGGCGAGCCAGCAGGTCCTTGCCCACGCCGCTTTCGCCGCGCAGAAGCACCGTCGCCGTGTCGCTGGCCATCACGTGGGACGCCAGCTCCATCGCCTTTCGCATCGCGTCCGACTCGGCGACGATCTCGGAGGGGCATGCCGCCCGGTCCCTGGAACGCAGGGTCCGGTTCTCCTGCCGCAACGAGACCTGCTCCACGGCCTTCGCGACGCTGTTGTAGAGCTTCGGGAAGTCGAAAGGCTTCGTCACATAGTCCCAGGCGCCGTTCCGAACGGACTGGACCGCTGAATCGAGTCCTGTATCCGAGGTGATCATGATGATCACGCAGTCCTCGCGGATCGCGTGGAACTTCGGGATGAGCGGAACGCCGCTGCCGTCGGGCAGGTTGATGTCGAGCAGCACGACGTCCGTCGGATCGCTCTCGTGCATCCTCAGCGCCTCGGCGCCGCTGGCCGCCGTGGTGACGGCGTAGCCCTGGCGAGACAGGTCCCTCTCGAGCGACCATCGGATGAGGTCCTCGTCGTCCACGACGAGCAACCGGGAGCCAAGCTTAGCAGGTGACAAGGGGCCGCACCTCCTGCGCCACGGACTCCACCGGCAGGCGCACGGTGAACGAGGTTCCTTGGCCGGGACGGCTCTCGACGCGGATCTGCCCCTGCTGGGTTTCGACGATCTGCCGGGCGATGTAGAGCCCCAGCCCCGTGCCGCGCGGCTTCGTGGAGAAGAAGGGCGAGAAGATGCGAGACAGGTTCTCGGGAGGAATCCCGACCCTGCTCGGTCGCCTGCCGCTCGACAAAGAAGAGCGTCCGATCGACCAACTCGGCCGCGTCGGCCGACGCGACCACCGGCTCCAGGGGCCGCGCGAACTCCAGCGCCGTCACGGCCGTCTTGCTCATACGCTCCATCTGCGAGAGCACCTTGCCCAGTACCGGCTTGTTGGCGTCGCTGGCCGGCGCCTCGGCCTCCACGACCTTGAGCGCGCCGATGATCCCGGCGAGCTGGTTCTTGATCTCGTGGGCGATCGTGCTGAAGAGCTGGCCGAGCGCCGCGAGCTTTTCCGACTGAGCCAGCTCGGCCCGGTGGGTGCGGTCCAGCTCGTGCTTGGCCATCTCCAGACTTGCGGCCATGTCGTTCAAGCTGCGCCCCAACTGCCCGATCTCGTCGTCTCCCCCGGCAGGAACGCGCGCGGAGAGATCGCCCCCACGGATGCACTCGACGGCAGCCGTGAGCCGCAGGACGGGCCGGTAGACGAGCAGGTACTGGACGAGAACGAGGAGGACCGAGAGGGCCAGGGCCGTCATCGCCCCGGCCGCCAGGTTCATCCGCTGCTGGTCCCGCGTTTCGGCGTCGGCCTCGCCGAGGGGGACATCGGTGCCCACGTAGCCGATCGGTCGCGCCGCGCCGTGGCAGCCCGAGCAGGTGGGCCCGCCGAGAATGGGCCGCACGGACCGGACCCAGCGCGTGCCCCCTCGATCGATCGTCAGACCCGTGATGCCGCGGGGTTCCACGGGACTTCCGCAGAGCGCGGGCTCGCTGGCGAACGCGACGCGGCCGTCGCGAGCCATCACGAAAGCGACCTTCTCGGAAGTCCCGCAGAGGTTCCTGAGAAAGGGCGTCAAACCCGTGTGAGCGGCGTTGGCCGCGTTGGGCCCGCGCTGCAAGGCATCCTCCACGAGCCGGGTGACGCAGGCGCCGCGCTTCTGGGCGCCTCCTTCATGCAGGTCCGTGATCAGCTTGCCCAGCACCACCGACGAGGTGCCGCTCAGGATCAGCACCAGTGCGATCGTCGGCAGCGTAGTCTTGAAGATCAGGCCGCGCGGCACCGATTCGAGGCGACGCATCCCGTTCCGTATCCAATCGAAGCCCGGCAGCGACGAAGCCATCGCGACGCGTGCCGCACAACTCGTGCCGGGTCACGAATGGCCCAAAAAATGCGGGGTTCCGGGCCCGCAGCGCGGTGCGGGCCCGGAACCAAGGTTCCCGGTGATGTCAGTAGGCAGTTACGGGGATCGAGGCCTGACGGGCACCCGCATGGCACTTGCTGCAAGAGTTCGGCATGTAGCCGACGCCCTTGTAGGACCTGGCAACGCCGTCGGGCCGGGTGTAGATGGTGCTGTACTTCGGATCGACGGGGCCACCCTGCGTCGTCGCCGTGCTCTCGTACGGCCAGACGATGTCGAACACGTGCGAGCCCTGGTCGCCTTCCACCAGCGCCTGGTTGCCGTAAAAGTCCGGACCTGTCGAATAGGCGCCCGACTTGGCGAGCTTCGGCATGTGGCAGGAGGTGCACCGGCCGACAGGCAGGTTGTCATCGGTCGGGTTGTAGATCGCATTGCTCATGCCGCACTTCTCGGTCATGTGCTTGGTCACGACCTCGGCGAAAGCGTCTTTGGCCTCCTGGACGATTTCGGAGCTGGGCGTCGTGATCGCCGTTCCGTTCTTGCTGGCCTTGCCGCCGTTTCCGGTGTGAACCGCGGCCACCTTGTCCTGGTTCAGCTCCGCGAAGGGGCCGTAACCTGCGTGACATCCCAGGCAGAGGACGTTGTTCGTGTAGGGGGCCGTGCTGAAGGAGTAGTTGTCGCCGGCGGCCGTCTTGGTCTGCGCCGAACCCTGGTAAAGCGAGTGGGGGCTATGGCAGGAGGTACAGGCGAGCTTCCTGTAGGGATTGTTGGTGTGCTTCGAGTAGCTCAGCATCAGGTACTGCTGGCGATGAGCCTGGCCGGTTGCCGAGGTAGTCGGCGATGTTGTAGACGCCGCCGATGAAGTTGCCGCCACCCAGCTTGGCCGCATTGTCGGAGTTCCAGGGGAACTCGAAGCCGTAATCCTGCGCGGGCTTTGCGTTCTGGCCGTCGTCGAAGGCGTGGCACTTCGCGCAGACTTGCCGCTCGCCCTCGGCCGTCAAGTAGGCCGGATTGATGATGGAGACACCCTTGCCGCCGCCCGCGTCCGCGTGCTCGGAGCCGGGGCCGTGGCACTGCTCGCAGGTGATGTTCTGATCGATGTAGTTGTAGGTCTTGATGGCCGCCTGGTTGGCTGCCTTGCTCCCTTCCGGATCGGCGACCGCGTAGGTGAATTGCTGGATGTCCCAGTCGATCGTCATACCGGTGTTGTGACAACCGGCGCACGCGTGCGAGAAGGTGCGCGAACGCTCGGTCCACGACTCGTGCGGGAAGGTGGCTTCGGCCGGGTGGTAGCCCGCGAACTTGAGGGTGTCGCCCGACTGCGCGATCTGCACGGGCAGGGTGAGCGTGTCGCGCGCCTTGTCCGCCGTCGAGGTGTAGGTCCACAGATCGGCGACCTTGCAGTCGGCCAGGCTGCCCTGGTAGCGCTGCTTGAAGACGCCGTAGTTGGGCTTGGCGCCCCTGCTGTCCCGGTCGCCCTCGCCGCCGTAGACGAAATCGATGTGGACCAGCGGGAAGGTGTTGCGATCCGCGTCGGCGATGGTGGTGGCGCTGCCGCCGAACTTCATCGCCCAGGTGCCGGTGATCGGCTGGCAAAGGTAGACCTTGGTGGTGGCCAACGAAGCCGGTACGCCCGTGTCATTCGGATCGTAGGCCGGGTTGTTCGCCTTGACGCCGCTGTCCAGGACCTCGCCGACTTCCGGCCACATGTGCTTGCCGGCGCGCGGGCCCGTGGTGAGGATCGGGTTGATCAGCCGGCTGAAGCCCGAAGAAAGCGAGCGGTAGTGGGCCGAGTTGGTGAAGCTGGCGACCTTGTTCGCGTGGCAGGTGGCGCAGCCGACTCCGCCGTTGGTGCCATTGAGCCCGATGTAGGTAGCGCTGTCGCCCTGGCGCGCGGAGAGTACGATGTTGACTCCCGTGACCGCGGCGCCCGCACCGACGTACACGGCGTCGCGGGTCTCGCCGGGGAGATAGGTGCCGGTGGGGGGAGTGGCCGTTACGAAGACCGAGCCGGGGGGCACGTTGCTGAACGAGAACTTGCCGTCCGAGCCCGTGGTCGCCGTCTTGCTCGTTCCCTCGATGTTCACCAGCACTCCTGCAATCGGATTCAGCGCAGTCTTCGAGTCGGTTATCTTGCCGGAGAGACTGCCCAGCGTGGAGGATGCGGCCGAGACGGTGACGGTGACGTCGGCGAAGGCGATGCCGCCCTTGCCGTCGGAGACCGTGAGACGGAACGAGTAGCCGCCGGCAACGGCGGGCGTGAAGCTCGCCGTGGCCGTGCCGGCGCCGGTGAGGGTCACTTGCGCCGGACCGGACGACTGCGCCCAGATGAAGGAGAGCGCATCGTTGTCGGGATCGCTCGACTGTGAGCCGGCCAGCGAGACGGGAGCGCCTACGGAAGCGTTCTGGACCGCTCCGATCCTGGCTACCGGCACGTGGTTCACGGGCGGCGTGGCGACGGAGACGAGCACGACGCCGCCTGCCGAACCGCTCACCGAGATCTGGAGGAAGAAGTCAACCGCATTGTCGGCGGTCTGGATGCGGAACTTCTTGCCGTCGGCGAAGCTGACTCGCGGGAACACGGCGACGCCGGCCCCGTTGCTTCGGGTCGTGATGGGCGAGTCTGCTTGCGAAGTGGCGTTCGCCAGGGAGAGCGTGACCAGGGTGTCGGCGGGAAGGCCCGAAATCTGCAAATCGGCGACCTGAGAGGACGTGAGGGACTGCTGGAGTGTCGCTCCCTTGGCCACGTTCGCCGCGCTCACCGCGACGCCTGAAAAGCCGCCGCCCAGGGTTCCACCCGACCCGCCGCCGCAGCCGGTCACTCCGGCGGTGACGAGGACGAGAAGCGCTACGGGAAGGATACTCCTGATGTTCTTGTTTGTTTGCCTGCGCATGGGAAACTCCAGTTGGGTCGTCACGCGCAGGCTTGGCAACATGAATGCCAGGCACGAGCGGATCGTCCTCACGCGCTCCGGATGCGGATCTCGAGCAAAGTCGGCGCAAGCGGCCGTGCAGCGAGTTGCGTAGATCCACGCAACGGCGAGCGAGAGTTGCGTGGATCCGGACAGGCCGCAAGAAGGTGGGGCCTCGCCTTGGGGCGACGAAGAACTGCTCGATCGCGAAGCCACTCGCTGCTGCACTCGGAGCCCGCCGTGTGTTATGGATCTCGATCCGTGGAGCGAGAGCCGATGGGGCAAGGCGCGGACGGGGATGCCTGGACGTCCGACGTGGGCGAGTTGTTCCGGGCGTTCTTTTTGTTCCGCGAGTCGTTTTTGGCTGCCCGGCGAGAGCCCGCGCTGGCAGCGGCAGCAAGACTCGTCGAGAGCCGCGCCCGAGAAATCGCGCTGGCACTCTGGGATCGCATCTTCGGCAAGGAGCGTCTGGCCGCCCCGGACCACCAGGGTTTCCTCGACCGCTGGTGCCTCCAGGGCCTGGAAACCCTGCGCCGCGCCGGCGTCCTGTCCAGCGCCGACTGGTTGATGGCCACGGAGGCCATCGCGACCCGCTGGGAGGAGCTAGGCAAGCCCGGGACTGGCCATGACTTCTCGACCCTGGGTCCCGACGGACCCGCGGGCGCGGCGCTGCGAAACCTCTACCTGCTCCACCAGTTGTTCATCGCCATAGACGAGATGGTCGTCGCGGGCATCATTCCCGAAGCGGCCCGCGCGGCGGCTCTCGAGAACATTCGCCTGAGGGCTCCCGTCTACTGGAAGCCGTTGATGCCCGAGGAGAAGGCGCGGCTCGAACGCCTGCGGACCGAGTGCGTGACCTTCGCCGGCGAAGAGATCCGCCTCCTGGCCCGCGACCGCATCCTCCCCGGCGAGGACGCCGCCCGCCTGCTCGACGCCCTCGGCGTTCCGAACGCAAAGGATTCGGAAGATGTAACGGCGCCATCGGAGCCATCGCCTCCAGATGGGCCGCCCGCCGCCACTTCCGCAGATCCATTGGTCCTTCAGGCTGAGCTCGTTGGCAAAGAGGCGGTCCCCGTCCTTCGACAGGCTCAGGACGAACGGAAAGGGGGGGAACCTGCACCAGCCGCCGCCGCTCTCCCTTTGTCCGAGTCGGCCTCGCCGATTCTCGAAGGTTCCGGTGAGCGGCCGGAAGTCTCACTATCCACTGGGGGTCCAGGGGGACGAGTCCCCCTGGCAGTGCCCGTGGCGGAGCCCCAGCGGGACTCTCCCTCTCTATCCCCTCTCCTCCACGATCTGCGAGCGTTGGAGGACTTCCGGCCGCGCGTGCGCATGGCCGTCGCGCAGTTGCCGGCCGCCGCCGCCGGCACGGTGCTCGAAGCCGTCGACCGGGTCCGAGACTCCCTCTGGCAGAAGGCCCTCGGCGCGGCGCCGGCCGAAACCAGCCTCCCTGCGCCCGTGCGGCAGGACCTTCTGGCCGCCCTTCGACAACGTCTCGAGGGCGGCCTGCTGCGCCGAGCGCTGGCCGTCCTGAGCGAGGCGGCGGAGCCCCGCGTCGTCCTCACGGCCGAAGCGGCCGCGTCCGATGCAGCGCCTGCGCCCGGCCTCGACCCCGCGGCCTACGATCCGGGCTGGGTCCGCGACGTCGGCGCCTTCGCCACCGCTGCCGCGGAGGAGAGCGCGGCGCGACCGAAACACGCCGGCCAGACCACGGGTCGTTACAGCGCTCCGCCCCGCCGGGCGGCCGCTCTTCCGCGCAAGCTGCCTGCACTCCTGGAAGAGCTGTCTATCCACTGGCTGCTGTTCCTGGGCGCCTTCCTCGTGCTGGGCGGCGGAATCGTGCTGGCCATCGGTGCCTGGGGCGACGATCCGTCGGGCGCGGGACGGTACATGCCGCTAGCGCTCACGACGGTGTTCTTCGAGGGGCTGGCGTGGATGACGTCCAGCGCCCTGGGGCTCGCCGTCTCCGGCCGGGCGATGGCCTGGGTCGCGATGGCGTTGATCCCGCTCAATGCGCTCGCCATCGCGCTGCTCGACCTGGCGGCCTCGCCGCGGGCGCTTCCCCTGGCCGCTGTCTCGGCGCTGGCGATAGCGGCCCTGGCGACCGACACCACTCGCCGCGCGCTTGCCGCGCCGCACGAGCCGCTGCCGGGGGACCGCGTCGGCGCCTTCCTCGCGGCACTGCTGTTGGTGTGCGGACTGACGGCGTCCTGGCCGACGGGCCACGGCGTCTTGCCGGCGCACGGCGCGATCGCCGCGCTGGTTCTTGCGGGCGGGATGCTCGCTCCGTTCCTGGGCTGGTTCGCGCAGGCGGGCCGAGGACTTTCCCCGGGCACGGTCGCGACGGCCACGCTGCTGTTGCTGCTGAGTTACGGCTGCTTTGGGTTCCGCATCCTCTTTGGTGCGGCGTGGCTCAACGGGCCGGCCGCGCTAATCCTGGCGGGCGGTATGCACGTGGCGCAGTCGGCGTGCGATCAACTCAGACGGTTGTCTGCGGGAAGAGAGGAGTACGTCTCCGCCGCGGGCGCCTTCGAGCTGCTCGGCTGGTCGTTGTTGGTCATCGCGGTGCCCGTGGCGATGCAGGACGGACCGATCGACAACCCGTGGCTGATCGCGCTGCTCGGCTACCTCTGCCACGTGTTCGTGCGCGCCTACCTGGCCACCGGCAGCCCGCAGACGGCTCAGGGCGCATTCTCGGCCGCGCTGATCGCGCAGGTCCTCCTGGTGTACGGAGTGAAGGCGGTCTACCACTTCTGGTCCGGCGCGCTCCACGGCCTGCTGGGCAGCGGGTTCCCGGTGGGGTTGCTGCCTCAGATGCTGATTGGTTTCGCAGCCACGCTGGCGGCGCCGACCGTCGCGAAGCTCTGCGAGCCGCTGGTGATCTGCTGCCATGTGACGGGGCTGGCAACTGCGCTTGCCGGGACGACGGTCGCGGTGGCGTATCACGCCCAGGGCTTGCCGATCTGCCTGGCGGTGGTCGGTCTGTACGCGGGCGCCGCCGGTTTCTTCGGTTTTGCCTACATGGCCGTCGTGGCCGTGGCGGCCGCGCTCTCCGCGGTGGCCGCGATCCTCTTGCACTACCAGGCCGGCTTCCAGGTTTGGACCTACGCGGGAATTGCGTTCAGCTGGATAGTGGTGCTCGCGGGGCGGGCGGGGCTGGACGCCGTGCTCGAGCAGATGGACCCGCTCTTCGTGCCAGGGCTGAGGCTGTCGGCGATCGTCGCGCCGGTATGCTGGGTGGCGCAGCTGCAGGTGATGGTGCTGGCCCTCGACCAGCGTGGGGACACGGGGCCGACGGTGCTCGCGATCCTGGCGCTTTCGGTGCTCTGGGCCTGGCGGGCGCTGGAGCATCAGGACGAGCCGGCCGCCTGGGCGAGCGTGGCGGGCCCGGTGCTGATTTATCTGCACCTGAGGATCGCCCGACTGATCGGCGACCACTACTGGGTGCACCTGGTTGCCATCGTCGCGGCCTACCCTCTGTCGGTGTTCGCTGCTGCGCTGGCGGGCCCGCTCGCGGTCTACCGCCGGCCGCTTCGTCACGTGGCGCTGGCGCTGCCCTGCATAACGGCCGGATACGGCGTTTTCGTCTGGACCGATCCGATGATGGTCAGCTTCGAGCTGATGTGGGCGGGGGTGTACTACAGCCTGCTTCCGTGGAACGGCGAGAGTCGCAGCTTCTTCTACCTCGGCGCGGTCTACTTCAACCTCGCCAACTTCTTCTTCTGGCGGCCCTATACCGACGCCAGCGTGCTCCTTTGGACCGTCCCCCTTGGCCTCACGTTGCACGTGTTGACGCACGTCAACAAGGGCGAGCTCACGCCGGAAGTGCGTGAGAACATGCGCATCCTGGGCAGCATCGTGATGTCCGGCCAGCCGCTCTGGGAGGTCGTCGTGTACGCGTCTCCGTGGGAGGCGCTGGTGCTGGGTGGAATGGCCGCGTTCGGCGTCGTGGCGGCGCTGCATTTCCGGGTGCGGGCCTACTTGCTGCATGCGAGCTTGCTGCTGATCGTCGACGCCGGCGCGTTCATCGTCCGGCGGGTCTGGGAGCTTTCGCAGTTCGGCGCGATGGCACTGGTGGTGGCGGGGCTGGTGTTGATCGGCCTGGCCACGGCCTTCGAGCGCGGCCGCGAGCAGCTGCTGGCGCGCTGGCGGAGCGTCCAGACGATGACCTCGGATTGGGAGTGAACGGAGCGATCGAAACGGCGCCGCTGTACGTGACGGAACTACCGTTCGGTGGCGAACCTCGCGAGGCACGGTGACTCCCGGGGAGGGAGTGACTCGATCCGGCTTGGCGATGGCCTGGAGTTCCTGGATAGATCGCCCTACCGCCAGGCGACGGACAGCGACGGAGACGGACTGCCGGATGGTCTCGAGATTGTGCTGGGTCTCGATCCTGGCAACCCCGACACCGATGGCGACGGCAACCTCGATGGTTTCGGACTACAGCTCCCCACCGGCGGCACCCTGGCGTTGCAAGAAGTCCGGCGCGTGACGGCCGGTGGCGTCAGGGTTTCCGTGGCTGACGGCCAGGTGGCCACGGCGTCGGACGTGGGCCTGGAAATCGTCATGGACAACCGGCTGGCGCAGCCTCAAAGAGGCCGAATCCAGCTCCAGTACACGGTTTCATCGGAGGTAACCGGCGCCGTCAATTTGCCGCTGATCCTCATCCACGGAGGAGCAGGCTACGGAGTCCCGCGAGGCAGTTCCCGTTTCTATGTTCCGACCCACGGTCTGGCGCCAGGTACGTTGAGGATTCAGGCCTTCGAGGAAGGATCGTCGGCAAACACGACCGTTCGGACGGTTCGATTGGAGCGAGAGACTCGGGTTCGACAGGTCTTTCGCCGTGAAGGAGTGGCGGAGACCACCCGGATCTTCGACGCCACCAACCAGGTCTTCACGGCACCCGTCCGCCCGTCGGATCCCGGACTACTGATCGTGGTAGACAATCCGCGGAAGATTCGCATGGGGCTCGCTATCCGGGTCGAGCCCGACGCGGCAGGCCTGCTGGCCCCCACGACCAGCTCCGACATCGGGCAGGAGACGCCGACCGAGAGAGTGGTGCGCATCCCGCCCAACCGGCTCAGATGGGGGATCGCGGTCGGCTTCAAGCGCACCGGCTTGCCTATTTCGTTTCCAAGCAACACTCAGGTTCACTTCGAGCTCGTTCCCCTCGACACGCTGCCGCCGCCCGTAGCCAAAGACTCGGCTTCTAACGAACACGCTTCGAAGGCCCTTCCCGATCTCACGGTCCAGACGCGGTCCGCGGGGCCGTATCGCATTGAAGTCGAGTACGGCGGAGCGGTTGGCTTCCCATCGTCGGGCGACGGTTCGTCGTCGGCCAAGCGACCCCGCGGCTTCGTCTCGGCGAAACCACTGCCGGTCCCCGCTCACATCGTCGAACTGGCAGCCAGGACTCCCCCTGAAAGTCCCGTCGTTGTCATTCGAGTGAAGGACTCCCACGGCGAGTCCGTTCCCGACCTGGCAGTCCGGCTGGTCTCGCGAGGCTCCGCCGGCGCTGGCCTGCGGCCGATCTCGGCAAGCTTCCGTTCCAGTCGTGGAGTTGGCCTCGCGGTCACGGACACCAACGGGGAAGCGACGGGACGGCTCTACTTCTCCGGCGAAGCAGCGGTTGCAAAACCGGGACTGGCACAGGTGATGGTCTGCGTGGGGGAGGCCGCCGAGAGGAGCATCGACGTGCTGAACGCCGAGGTCGACGCCGAGGGAGCGATCACGGCGGAGCACCGCTTCACGGGACACTCGATTCAGTTCGCGGAGTCCTCCTTCGGACAGCGGCAAGGTGCGGCTCGAAGTGCCGCTGATGCCCCAGGGACCGTTGCTGGTGCTGGAGGAGACGCTCGGAGCAGCCGAGCGCGTGCTGGCGGCCAGGGGACTCCCGAGCGAGCTGAAGGAGGCGTTAGCTCAGGCGATGCAGGATGTTGTCGCGCGTACCTTCAGCG
>JACQFU010000381.1 GCA_016199905.1 Candidatus Wallbacteria bacterium | reverse complement strand
GTCATGGCTTGTCATAATGTCTCGCGACCAACGCGCCTGAGCTGATGCGGACTTTCGGGATCGGCGACGGGAAAGCACGAATTACAGAGCAGAAAGAGATCCGAAGTGTGCAGCAAAAGGGGCCCAAATTGGTCGGTGCCGTCGCGGCCAACCTGCTGATTCTTGCGCGCCACCGGCTCGCCACGACGGCAGCCAACGGCTGACAGCAAGCGCCCGGTTCCCAAGGCTTCCAAGCCCCGGAGACAAGCCCCGGGCCGGTCCGGTTTGCCTCAAATCTCGCCTTTTCCAGGCCAATCTGGCGAGATACCCCTTCGCGTGCCCCATGCACCCGTGCTGCCGCTCCCAACCAGCCTGAAAGTGGCCCCGAGCCCGGGCTCCAGCGTTCGAAAACCAAGCGTTTCCGGACGGGAACCAACTAAAGGTGGTAGTGGAGCCGGGAGAGAGTGTGGGAATCCTGACCCTACCTCTGCATGCCAGGAATGCATCTCAAGCCCATGAAGCCGAAAGATTTCGCCCGCCGCTGCAACGGGGACACCAATGGAAGCTACGGCCCACCACACCTGTGCGACCGTCGTAAGGCTTCTTCAGCTACCCGTCCATGCCTAGCGTGAGTTTACTTGTCGATCCATAAGAAGAGGCACGAAACCAAGACTCTGCGCATACACTAACTTTTCGAATCTCTCCTTGACGGGATCCTGGCGTAACCACTGAACCACCACCGCCTGAAGGCGGTGGGTTCGGCTGCCGACTAAAGTCGGCTAAAGCGAGCCAAGGGATGCAGGCCATCATTCGCTGCACTTGAAGTCCTCGTCCTGGGGCTCGACATCTTGCTCTTCAATGTACTTGGCGATCATTTCGTCGGTCACGTTCCCACTCGAGGCCGCAAAGTATCCCCTCGCCCAAAGATGTCGGCCCCAGAACTGGCGGTTCAGCGTACGAAAGTCCTGCATGAGATGGTGGGCGGTCTTGCCCTTGATGGCCTGCATCACTCGGCTCGGTGCCAGTGTCGGCGGAACACTCAGGAGCAGATGAGCATGGTCGGGACGAACATGCCCTTGCACTATTTCGATCTCGAGACTCTTGCAGAACTCGCGAACCAGTTCACGGACTCGGAGCGCTACCTCCCCGCGTAGTACCGGCTTGCGGTACTTTGGGCCAAACACAAAGTGGTACTGGAGCTGATAGACCGTGTGAGGCCCTTTTCGATATCTTCGCATCCCTCCACCGTACCGCAAGCCTCCTGAAGGCTTCGCCTAAAGGCGAGGGCTTTCGCCCATCCCCGTGCCGGGACAGTAAACTCACGCTAGCTTTCGATGTCCAAGACAGGGCCAGCCTCCGGGTTCGCTGTCCAGCGCGGACCAGCGCGGACAAGCGTAGGCCAGCGGCCCGGCGAAGCCCGGCGAAGCCCGCGAACCCCGCGAACCCCGCGAACCCCGCGAAGCCCGCGAAGCCCGGCGAAGCCCGGCGGGGCGTGGCGGAGCCCACCAGAGCCCAGAAGAGCCCGGAGGGGCCAACGTCACCTGAGGAGCAACCACGCCAGCGCAACGAGCACTCCGACGCCGGCAAGGATAAGCGCCAGTTGCGCCGGCCGGAAATACGCGCGCTCGAGGGTGCGCGGGGCCGGGAGGCTCTCCGGGGCAACGCGGGCAGAGGCGCTGGCGGCGCGGCGCGAAAGCCGCTTCCTGCGCTGAGCGTCGGCGCGCGCCGCGGCCGCGGCATCGGCGAGATCGTCCAGGAAGCTGCGAGCGCCGGGCGGACGCGCCTCAGCCTCGAAAGCCAGACACCGGGCGATGAGGCGGCCCAGAGCCTCGGGCATTTCCTCCCCCGATGCGTTCATCGGACTCAGTGGAGCAATCAACTCCGTAAAGGAAGCCGAGTCCACCTTGGGCAGCTTCAGGTACTCCTCCTGAGTAAAGGGCTCCCGACCCATCCAAAGGCGATAGAGGAGCGCCCCCAGGAGAAACACGTCGGTCGGCGCCGAGGCGGGCTTGCGTTGCAGGAACTCCGGCGTGGCCAGCTCAGGCAAGAGCTGCGAGACGCCTCGCGCCGTGAGATCGGCCAGACGAGAGTCCTTGACCATCGGGAACTCGGCGATGGCGCACCGATCGCGCTCCACATCGAAGAGCACCGACCGAAGGCCGAGGCTGCGGTGAATCACTCCCTTGGAGTGGAGATACAAGAGGGCGTCGCCCAGCTGGCCGGCGATGGAAAACAGCTGCTTGGGGTCGAAGACGGTCGAGCCCGACAGGAGCTGTTCGAGAGATCGCATGTCGCGCCACTCGGTCACATAGAAGACCTTCTCGCCCAGGAGTCCCCAGTCCAGGACCTTGTAGACAAGGGGATGATCCAGCGTCGCGAGCGTCCGGAACTCGCGCTCGAAGCGGAGCATCTCGGACTTGTCGCCGAGCTTCTCCGCGTCGAGCAGGCGGATCTCGACCGGCCGGTCCAGGCCGGACTGCATCGCCTTGAACACCTCGACGACACCCGCTTCGCTACGCAGGCGCTCGAGCACCTTGTACTTGGCCGGCGGCGCCTTCTGGATTTCCGACATCCGGGCCAGATTGTAGCATCGGCCCCACGGCTGTGATAGACGTAGAGACAGCCATGCACGGCGCACGAGAGATCCGCAGGCGATCGGCGTACTCGCTGGTAGAAGTGCTGGTTGGAGCCGTTCTCGGCGTATTGCTGCTCGCCGGCCTCTATTGGGCCATGACCTTCTTCGCGCGGATGAACGCGCGCACAGGAGACGAGGCTGGCGCGTCGCTGGAGTTGACCGAGTTGCTGGAGCACCTTTGCCAGGACCTGCGCGAGGCTGACGACCTGACGTTCGAAGAGGTGCAAGGCCTCCAGTCGCTGCGCCTCAAGCGCCTGGCGGGCGTCGAGGAGACGGGCGCGACCGAGACCGAGTACTCTATCTCGGAGGCCGGCAAGGGGGTCGAGCGGCGCGGTGCCGGCGGTCGAAAGCGCCGTTACGACTTTCGAAAGGCCGGCGGCGAGAACGACCCGTTGCTGGTGGAACTGTCTCCGGATCGGCGGACACTTTACGTCCGCGGGCTGGGCATGCGACTGCAGATGCCAACTCCCATGGGCCGCAACGCGGGCT
This sequence comes from Candidatus Wallbacteria bacterium, assembly GCA_016199905.1. Taxonomy (GTDB): domain Bacteria; phylum Muiribacteriota; class UBA6191; order JACPRK01; family JACPRK01; genus JACPRK01. The sequence goes on along the minus strand of JACQFU010000381.1, from coordinate 493 downwards.
CGACGGCCAGCGGCGAACCGGACGCAACCGCCACGGCAGGCACGATGTCCTCGGGCACAACGGGCGCGGGCGCGACCGGCAGCGGACCGGCGGCGGGCGCCGGCGGCGACAGCGACGATGCGATCAGCTTCGTCTTCGCGCCGGCGCCTTCACAGGATCCGACAGCAAAGAACGGCGATGCAGCCGAGGGGTCGGGGGACACAAACGGTCTTGCCGCCGGAGCGGTCAACGGAAGCTCGGGGGCGGCCGCGGACGGGCAAGAACCGATCGCGATCGCCGGGACTCCTCTCCCGATGGAGGGCGACGCGCACGTCCCCGCGCTAGTCTACCAGCACTCCGGCGGTGGCGACGAGATCCCGGCGGCGGGCACCGACCCCACGGCTCCGGGCTTCGGCATTTACGAAACTCGCTCCAATGTGAGAGACCCGGCAACAGGGCGTCCGATCGTGTTCCTTCGCGGCAACCGCGGAGGGAAGGCCCCGCCCGAACCGAT
>JACQFU010000025.1 GCA_016199905.1 Candidatus Wallbacteria bacterium | reverse complement strand
GCCGACGGCGGGACGCTGTTCCTGGACGAGGTAACCGAGATGGGGCAGGCGACACAGGCGAAGCTGCTGAGGGTGTTGCAGGAACGGCTGGTGCGGCCGGTCGGCTCGACCCGCGAGGTGAGCGTCGAGATCCGCGTGCTGGCGTCGACCAACCGATTGCCGGAGCGCGCCGTCGAGGAGGGGCTGCTGCGCCGCGACCTGTACTACCGGCTCCAGACGCACGTCATCAAGCTCCCGTCCTTGCGGGAGCGGGCCCAGGACGTGCCGATGCTGGCCGACCACTTCATCGCGCACTGCAACCAGCGCCAGCAACGCGATGTCGCGGGCCTGCATCCGACCGCGCTGGAGGCGATGGTGCGGTACTCGTGGCCCGGAAACGTGCGCGAGCTGGCCAACGTCATCGAGCGGGCGTTCACCTTCGGTCTGGGGCGCTGGATCAGTTCGGTGGACCTGCCGGAAGAGTTGACCGGTCCAGCGGCGGGCGGGGGCGTTTCGGCGGAGCTGGGCCAGGCCGTGGCGGCCATCTCCGACGTGGTGCGCACGGTCGCGCAGGCCGAGCGCGACGCGCTGGTGCGGGCTCTGGAGGCGACCGGCGGCAACAAAGTGCGGGCCGCGAGGATGCTGGGCATCAGCCGGCACGGGCTCTATTCGAAGCTGAGGAAATTCGGCCTGGAGTGACCTGGGGCGTTCCCCGGAGGTACAGACCTGGGTCTGCCGGGAGCAGTACCGGGGTCAGTCGCCCGCGGCCAGGGCTCGCGTGAGCACCCGGCTCAGGTCCACCAGCTCCAGCGGGCGGGAGGTGTAATAGAACGCGCCGAGTTGTCTGACGGTCCGCTCGCGATCGGCGTCGTGACGGCCCGTCACGAAACAGATGCGGGCATCCCGCCAGGAGCGGGCGACCAGCCGCAGCACCTCCAACCCGTCGGCGTCCGGGAGGGGATCGTCGACGAGCACCAGATCGCTGGGCGCGGCCATCATCTGGCCCGCCACGTCGCTTCCCGAGCGGAGGCGCTCGATTCGGGCCGCCCTGGGCAGAGCCGATTGCAATGCGTCCGCCAACGAGTCGTCGTCGCTGATGAGCAGCAAGCTGGCAAAGGCCATGCCGCTATCCGATGCAACAGTGGGGCCAGACTGCAAGCGGGCAGGAAGAGGGGGGCTCAGCGAAGGTTGTCGGCGGCCCTCTGGTGGGTCCGCTGCACGGCGAGGCCGACCGCAGTCGCGGTGCCGATGATGATGACCGCCATCATGCAGACGATGAGCGCGTACTCGACCATCCCCTGGCCACGGCGCAGTCGCTTTAGCATCGATGTCATCTTACGCCCGCGTCCGTTCCGCAGCCCACGCGCCGGTTCAGGGGGCGAAGACGGGCTTCTCGTCACCCCTGTGGCACATGTAGCAGGTGGCCCGGGCTTCTTTCGGGTCGGTGAAGAACTTCTCGTTGAGGGTGTCGACCAGGTCGAGCATCATCCGGGCCGTTCGTTTGTTGTCCTTGTCGTCGCTGCTGAAGTCGCCCTTGACGTGACAGAAGTCGCATTTTTTTCCGAGTGCGGCGCAAAACCCTTTCATGACTTTGACCAGCTCGGGCTTGGCCAGGCCCTTGAGCTTCTGGACGTTCTTGAGCTCGCCGACCTCGTCGGAATCGGATCGGGCCTGCGAGACGGTCAAGAAACAGAGCAGCGCGGCAGACAACAGAACGGGGAAAACGCGCCTCAAGGTGCCTCCTCTGGGCCCTGCCGAAGGGCCGGGACCTCCCCCGTATCGAACAAGGGCCGTGGGAACCGCGCCATTGTACGCAGCCGTTCCCTAACGGGCAAGGCCGGCGCGCCGGGCCAGCTCACGCTCGACGGCGGCCACGCGGATCTCGAGAGTCGCTTGCCGGTCCAGGGTGCCGCAAAGCGTGCGGCGCAGCGAGCCCGCGAGCTGGGCCTGGCCCGGATCGCCTGCTGCGTTGGCCAGGTGCATCCGCAGGTCCGAAGCGTCGCGGCGAACGGAAACGATCTCGCGCTGGCGCACTCGGAGCTCGAAGCGCAAGTCGGCGGTCGACAGCCGCTCGACCATCGGCAATCCGGCCAGCACTCCGGCCTCCGGCACTCCGGCCGTGGGTACCATCAGCGGCAGCATCCCGGTCGGCGCTGCAGGCGGCAATTGAGCGGCCGCGCTTGCTGCCATGACGCAGGCAAGCACCGTGGACCAGCAGGCGATTCGAATGGACGTCATCGGCCGAAGTCTAGCGCCTGGCTTGGCTCGGGCGCCAGCCGCAAATTTTCGTCCTTGCCCGGTCGCGAGATGTAGTAGACTGAGCGCCGACCAACCGGAGGGACAATGCCGAAAGGGAACATCCTCGTAGTCGATGACGAAGAGCGCATCTTGGAGCTCTTCAAGGGCATCTTCGCCGGCACCTACGAGGTCTACACGGCCACATCCGGTTTGGAGGCGCTGCAGGTCCTCGAGAAACAGCCGGTGCACGTGCTCCTCGCCGACTACCACATGGAGGGCATGACCGGCAGCGAGCTGCTCGTGAAGGTCCGGGAGCAGTACCCGACCGTCGTCCGGCTTCTGATCACCGGGTATCCCGACATCGAGGCCCTGGCCGACGCGGTCAATCGCGGCCAGATCTACGGGTTCATCCGCAAGCCCTGGGAGGTCGGCGAGCTTCGGATCATGCTGAAGCACGCCTACGACCACTACGTGGTCATGGAAGAGAACCGGACCCTGACCCGGGAGCTCAAGAAGGACAACTTCTCCCTCCACAACATCGTGCGCAGCCTGGCCTCCGGGTTGATAGTGGTCGACACGGAGCTTCGCTTCTTCCTGGTGAACCCGGCTGGCGCCAAGCTCTTCGGTCTCGACCCGGACAATGCCAAGGGACGCCCGATCACCGACTTCCCGACCCTGGCGCAGCTGTTGCCGGTCGTGAAGGCGACGATCCAGCAGAAGACGAACCTGGACTACCAGGAGATGGAGGTCGAATCCGACGGCGAGGTCCGGACCATCGGGCTGGGCACGGCGCTGATCGGCTTTGGCACGCACCCCCTGTTCGGCGACGACGAATCGCTGCAGGGCGTCATCGTGCTCTGTCGCGACATCACCGAGAAGAAGCGCCTCGAGCAGCAGCTGATCCACTCCGAGAAGCTCGCGGCCATCGGCCTTCTGGCCGGCGGCGTCGCCCACGAGATCAAGAACCCGCTCTCCGTCATCCTGGGCTACACGGAGCTTCTGCTCGATTCGAAGCCCGACGACAAGACGCTGACCGAGAGCCTGCAGAAGATCCAGCGCCAGGCCGAACGTTGTCGCAACATCGTCGGCAATCTGCTCAAGTTCTCGCGAAAATCCGACGTCGACGTGGTGCCCATCAACGTCAACCAGACTCTCGCCGAAACCCTGGAGCTGCTTGGAAAACAGCTGCTGGTGCAGAACATCAAGGTCGAGCAGGACTACAGCTCGATGCTGCCGCCCTTCTGGGGCAACGAGAGCGAGTTGCAGCAGATCTTCTTCAATCTCATCGTCAACGCCAAGGATGCGATGGAGAAGACCGGCGGCTGCCTGACGGTGCGGACCATCAACGCCGACACCTACATCAAGGTGGTCATCGGGGACTCCGGGCCCGGGATCCCGCCGGATGTCCAGAAGCGGATCTTCAATCCGTTCTTCACGACCAAGGCCGCGGGCAAGGGGACGGGCCTGGGCCTCTCGATCGTCCAGAGCATTATCGACAAGTATCGGGGAACCATCTCGGTGGACTCCAAGCCGGGCGAGGGCGCCGCGTTCGCCATCACGCTACCCAAGGGCGAGGGCGGCCAGGTGAAGCCGAAATCCGAGGAGAAGCAACTGGTCAGCGAAGACCAGGAGCGACTGCGCGTCATGCTGGTCGACGACGAGGACGACATCCGGGCACTCTGCAAGGAGATCTTCCTCAACGACAATCACATCGTTACGGAGTTCTCCAGTGGCTTCGACGCCATCGAGGCCGTCAAGACCGACAAGGTCGACATCATCTTCCTCGACCTGAAAATGCCCAAGATCAGCGGCATCGACACCTTCAAGCGCATCAAGGCGATCAGCCCTCAGTTGCCGGTCGTGATCGTCACGGGCAGCCTGGAAGATTCGATGGCCAAAGAGGTCTTCGGTCTCGATGCCTTCGATATCATCGACAAGCCCTTCAAGGTCAACGACCTCAAGAAGGTCATCAAGAAGTTCAACCTCTTGAAGGGCAAGCGGGTCACGCCGAGCTAGGGGGAGCGAGGCCCGAGGCTTGCAGCCTTCGCTCTCAACCGAAGAGCAATTGCAGGCCGAAGGTCGCCACCAGGCCAACCACCAGCATCAGGACGCTGCGACTGATGCGGTTCTTGATCTCCTCGCGCTGATCGGGCGTCGGATGGATGGGCGGCGCGGCGGGAGGGGCGGGACGAACCACCGGGGCCGGCGCGGGCGAGGCGTCTTGCTTGGCCTTCGCGACTGCGGCCAGGGCGTCGATGCGGCCAGCGCCAAAACGCACGTCCTTGCCCGGTGGTCCCAGGTCGACGACGCTGCCCAGCAGGAGCTGCTCGATCTCGCGAGCGGAAGCTTGCG
>JACQFU010000413.1 GCA_016199905.1 Candidatus Wallbacteria bacterium | reverse complement strand
CCATGTGAGATCCGGATGAACGGTCCGACCGTGACGCTGACCTACAGCGCCAACTCGGCGGCCGTCCCCGTAGATGCGGTGAACCGGTTTACCATCACCGCGACCTTCTCGTCGCTCATCGTCAACACGGCGACACCCACCATCTCGATCGGCTCGACGCTCTCGTCCCAGCCTGGCCTCAACACAGTCGCAGCGACCTCGATGTCGCCAACCGCGCAGCCGACTGTCTGGACCTTCACCTATGCCAATGGCATCCGCTCCGGAAACGATGGCCCTTTCCTGGTGAGTGTCACAGGAGCGAGGGATATTGCCGGCAATCCCAACAAGCAGCCGGCGATCAACGACCGCTTTGTCGTCGCCAGCGGCACGCCGAGCGTCTATCTCGACTACAGCCAAGGCAGCCAAGTGAATCCGCCGGCTCTGCGCGCGGGCGTCGTGATCGTCACGGCGACTTTCACCGAGCCCATAACGCCGACGGCTCCCAAGATCGTCATCGCCGGCGCCGCCCCTGTCGTTTCGACACCGATGTCCGCGACGACCACACTAACGGTTTGGACCTATCCCTGGGCGATTCCGGCCGGTCAGAACGGAAACGCGAGCGTTTCCGTCACGGGCAAGAATGAGTCGGGGACCCAGAACAGTCTGCCGCCGTTCAACTCGAGCGTCCTCGTCGATACGACCAATCCCACCGTCAGCTACACGTATTCACCGAGTACCGTCTACCTCGGCAAGCCAATCGTCACCACTGACACAGTCACGGTTCAAGCGGTGTTCAACGAACCGCTGGCCGCTACGCCAGCGTTTGTCCTGCAAGAGGCGGCGCCTGGGGTGGCGAGCGTCAACTCCAACTCGCTCAACCGAGTGACTGCCAGCACCTGGACGGCAACCTTCCCGATCGCAGCCGGCCAGAAGAACGGTCGCTACGTGATGCATGTGTCGAGTGCCCTGGATGCCGCCGGCAACCCCACGACCGATCCCGGCGCCAACAGCGACCTCCTGATCGACACTCAGCAGCCGCAGGTCTCTCAGCTCGTGTACTCAAAGGATATTTCCCGTCCGATTGGATCGGGTAGCTTGACGGTGACTGCCACTTTCAACGAGGCATTGAAGGTCATTCCGACCATGCGGATATTGCAGATCCGTCCTCAATCCGGCCGGCTGCTGCCGGGAGTATTGAGCGCTTCCACGACCAGCAGCATCGTCATCGCTACCTTCACGCTTGGCGGGGCGGACGAGGGAGACTGGCGCGTGTCCGCCATCGGTGGGGCGGATTTCGCGGGAAACACTAACCTGGAGATCGATCTCTCGAGGAACCCGCCACGGCCTCGTTCCCGATCACGGTCACGTTCAACAAGCATGTCGTGAACCTGCCGCTGGTCCACATTGCCGGAGGCGTCGCGAGCCCGGCGAACGACGTCGTCAGCGCTTCGCTCCAACCGAGTGGTGTGCAGACTGTCTTCAAGTACATCCACCGCCTCACGACGGGCGATGATGGAAACTTCGTCGTCACCGTCACCCAGGCGGAGGATCGCTCCCTCAACATCGTCGATCCGCCCGTCACCGGTGGGAGTTTCCGCGTCGATACGACGACGCCGACAGCCCAGATCACCTTCAGCCGGGACCGCACGCAGCCCGTCTCGGCCGTTACGCTCACCATAACGGCCGCCTTCTCGGAGCCGCTGGTCGTAGCGCCGCACATTCTGATCCAGGGCGCCAACCCCAGCGACTCGACCAACGACCAGCAAGACACCGTCATGACCGCCACGTCCAACCCGTCGGTCTGGACGTTTCCGAAGATCATCTCGGCGACACCGGGCGGCATCGACGACGACCTCTTCACGGTGACCGTTTCGCAAGGGCGTGACAAGGGCGGCAATCAGCCCCCTGTGCCGGGCAACAACACTTATCGAGTAGACACGGTCCCGCCCAGCGTGGCCATCTCCTTTGGTTCGGGAACACCGTTCACCAGCGGACCGGTCGACATCTTTGCAACCGCCACTGAGCCGCTGGCGACCACTCCGACCATTACGATTGCGAACCTGTCGGGCCAGTCCAACACGCGCAACGGCAGGGCGAAGGTCAGCATGTCATCCACGGCCGACGCCAAGAAATTCGTGCTGCACTACACGGTTGCAACGGGTGATGACGGCAGCTTCACCATCGCGCTGGGCAATGTCTTCGACTTTGCCGGCAACTCGCTCGGCACGTTGAGCGGCAACTCCTTCAACGTCGACTCCTCGCCTGGCGTGGCCCTGACGTACAGCCAACCGGGGAGCACGTTTACGACTCGCCCGTTGACGATCACCGCCACCTTCGACGAGGCGCTCTCACAGGGGCCGAGCATCACGATTCGCTCGGCCACGCCGGGCGCGCGCAACTCGGTCTCGACTCGGTCGATGACGGCGACAGCCAACTCCAACGTCTACACCTTCAGCTACTCGGGGGCCGGCATTCAGGCCGAGGCCGCGGGGGTGGCTGCACAGTACGTGGTGGATATCACGGGCGGCCAGGACAACACCGGCAATCTCAATTCTCCGGCCACCAACAACGCCTTCACTGTCGACACGACACCGCCGCGCGTCACGGCGTTCGGGATCAACAAGCGATCCAGGCAACCGCCGTTCACCAAGGTCTCGGCTGGGGCGCTCACCTTCACAGTCGCCTTTGATGAGAGCCTGTCCTCGTCACCGAAGATACGGGTTTCTCGCGTAGGCGGCGGCAGCGCGGTGAACACTTTCTCGGCCACGCCGATGACGCTTGTCACGCAACAAGCGACCTTCAGCCGCTGGACCTACAACGGGTACACCGTGTTCTCCGGCGCCGACGGCACGATGCTGGCCACCGTCGACAACGGGGCCGACTCTGCCGGCAACTCGACCATCACCTCGACCCTGCAGTTCATCGTCGATTCGACGCCCGCCACGGTCACGGCCCTCGTCTTCAGCAAGCCCCAGACTGCCGTCTCCACGGGCGTGCTGAGGGTCACGGCGACGTTCAGCGAGCTGCTCTACGACTTGCCCCCGAATTTCAACCTGCTGCCGGTGTCCGCCGGAATCTCGGCGAACACCACCGGCCCCAGCTCGATGCAGGCAGTCGGCTCGCCGCCGGCGAACCAGTTCACCTTCGCCTACAACGTCCGGCCGGAGACTCAGGCGTCCTTCGACTACCGGATCGAGCTCACCGACGGCAAGGACGCGGCGGAGAACCCCAACGACGCCGTCACCCTGCCCGAGCGCTTCGTGCATATCGATACGAAGCAGCCGACCGGCACCCTCAACTTCGCAAAATCTCCGGCCGCCTTCACCGCCGGCCCCCGCACGTTCACTGCGACCTTCTCGGAGCCAATCACTCCGATGAATCCTTTCATCCAGATCTCGGGCGGCTCGGGCAGCGGCCTCAACACGGTCTCTCCCAGGGCTATGACGCCCTCGGCCAGCTCGCCCTTGACCGTCTGGACGCTTACCTACCCCAACGGCGGCATTCGCTCCGGGGATGACGGCACCTTCCAGGTGACCTTCACCGCCGGCACCGATGCTGCCGGGAACCCGATCGCGCTCACTCCGACGGGCGTCTCGGCCTTCACGGTCGACACCGTGGTTCCCTCGGGCGCAATGGTGTTCGGAAAGACGCCGCCTGCGTTCACGACCGGTCCTCGGACCCTCACGGCGACCTTCACCAAGGCCATCACTCCGACGGCCCCGTCGATCCGCATCACCGGCGGAGCCGGCGTCAACAATCACGTCAACCCGACCCCGATGACAATGGCGGGCTCGGCGACGACCTGGACCTTCCCGTATCCCAACGGCGGCATCCGCACCAACGACGACGGCACCTTCCAGGTGACCTTTGCTGCCGGCACCGACGTCGCCGGGAACCCCATCTCCATCACTCCCACCGGACTCTCGACCTTCACGATCGACACCGTGGCGCCCACGGTCAGCCGGTTCGACAAGAGCCGGCCCGTCGCCCCGCTCACGCGGGTGAAGGCCGAGGCGATCGCCTACACCGCCACCTTCAGCGAACCGCTGACGGTCGCGCCTCTCATCACCGTCTCGGGCGGCAGCAATGCCATCAACGGCGTGACGGCTCAGCCGATGAGCGGCGTCACGCCGACCAGCGTCTGGACCTACGCGAACCAGACGATCGTCACCGGCAATGACGGCAACTACACCGTCACGCTGGGCGGCGGCGCCGACGCGGCCGGAAACGCGGTCGCGGGCCCGATCCCTCCCCCGAACAACACCTTCGTCGTCGACACGGTGAATCCGCGCGCCACCGACGTTCAGTACAGCCGGCCCATCGCGCCGTTCACCCTGGTCAATGCAGGCTCCTTCACCCTGACGGTCACCTTCTCGGAGCCGATGGGTACGACGCCGAGCGTGCAGATCCTCGGCGGCAGCGGCCTGAGCGTGGCCAACGATATCGCTCTGACTGCGATGAGCGCCACCGCGAATCCGCTCACCTGGACGTTCCGCTATCCGAGCGGAATCCAGGCTGGCGATGACGGAACGTTCAACGTCTCCTTCGGCGTGGGCACCGATCTGGCGGGCAATTCCGTAGCAGCGGCGCCGGACCGCGGCGGGAGTTTCTCGGTCGACACCGGCGTGCCCAGCGTGCAGTCGATCGACTATAGCCGGCCCGCAGCTCCGTTCACGCGCGTGAACGCCGGCCCGCTCTCGATCACGGCGACTTTTACCAAGGACCTGGTCGTCGGCCCCACCCTATCGATCTCGGGTGGGTTGCCCAACGACTCCTCCAATGACCGCGTCAACGCGGCGATGACTCAGGGAGCCGACCGCAAGAATTGGATCTTCAGCTACCCGACCGGTATCTCCGCCAACGACGACGGCCTTTTCACGTTGAGCGTCTCGGGTGGGCGCGACTCAGCCGGGAATGCGAACCTGCCCGCATCCGGGCCGAGCACCCAGTTCTTCGTCGACACTCGTCCCCCCTCCATCAAGAACTTCACGCGCAGCAAGCCATCGGCGCCGTTCAGCCGGGTGGGCGCCGGGCTCACGACGTTCGTCGCTACCTTCGACGAGCCGATCGTGATCACTCCCACGATCATAGTCACAGGCGGCACGGCCGCGACGAACAACGACGTCCTCGGCCTTCCGATGACGCGCACGTCGACCGACACGATGTGGGAGTTCACCAAGGACCTGACGCCTGGCGACGACGGCAGCTTCACGGTCGGCATCACGGGGGCCAAGGACGCCGGCAACAACCTGAACCTTCCCCTCACGATCAGCAACACGTACGTGGTCGACGCTACAGCCCCCGGGGTGAGCCTCACCTACGACAAGCCCTCCGCGCCGTTCACGCGCGTCGCGTCGGGCACCTTGCACATCATTGCTCTGTTCTCGGAGAAGATGGACGGCGGGGCGCTGCCCCCGGTGATGACCGTCCGCCGGCCCGGCGCCTCGGTCGACAGCCGAGCGATGTCTCCGACCGGCAACCCGGCGCAGTGGAGCTTCGACTACCTGGTGACGCCTGCGCTCGGAGGCGTTCAAGACGGCACGACGACCGTGGAGGTTGCGGCGACCGACGGGGCCGGCAACCCGGTCCAGCAGCCGCCCGTCAACGGGAGCTTCATAGTCGACACGACGCCGGGCCTCGCGGTGCTGTCGTACAGCGCGCGCGACCCGATGAACGTTCCTCCCGGCCCGCTGCGGATCACGGCAGCCTTCACCGAGCCGCTGGCGACGCCTCCATCGATCGCAACGCTCGGCTTCCCAGGCCAGAACAACGTCGGCCCCGTGGCAATGACACGCACAGCGGACCCGAGCGTGTTCCTGTTCGACATGACTGTCGTGCGGGACAACCCGGGCAACTTCTCGGTGCGGGTACTGGGCGCGCTGGACCTGGCCGGCAACCCTATCACGCAGACCTCGAACGGCCAAATCAAAGTCGACCCGAACGCTCCGGCGACTACGTTGAGTTACAGCCGCGGCCCCATCCCGGTCACTTCGGGCCCCCTGATCATCACCGCGACGTTCAGCAAGCCCATCGCCACGACGCCGTCCATCACCATCGCCGGGCTGGCGGGCGCGAACAACGTGAGCTTGGCGGCGATGACGCGCGTCGACGCCACCACCTTCAAGCTCGCACGCACTATCGTCGTCGGCAACGACGGCGCCTTCACGGTGTCGGTCTCCGGCGCCCAGGATACGGCGGGCATCGATGCAGGCCCGCCCGTGGACACGCGGCTCGTGATCGACACCACCGGGCCGTCGGTTGCGCTGTCCTACGCGCGCAATCCCGCGGTGTTCCCGGCGGGCACGACTCGCGTGACCGCCACCTTCAGCGAGGCCGTGTCGCTCTCCAGCCACCCGGTCTACTCGATGTTCCGCAACGGCGTGCTCGTGGCCGACTCGGTGGGAATGACCGTCTCCGCCACTCGAAGCGTCTTCACTTTGGACGTGAGCTTCCTTCTGGACGAAGATGGCCTCTATGACGTGACTGTCGCCGGCGCCGCAGACTCTGCGGGCAACACCGCTCGCGCCGCGACCAACACGCGCTTCGAGGTCGATACGACCTCGCCCGGCGTCGGGCTCTCCTATAGTCGGCCGGCCGGCGCCGTTCCCGCTGGATTGCTCACCATTACGGCCAGCTTCCTCGAGCCGATCGTCACCGTCCCGACGATAGCGCTCAACGGCCCGACGGGCGCCAACAATCGGTTCCCGACTCCGATGACCCGCGCCGGGTCGGACTCGCTATACACCTATACGACCAACATCGTCGCCGGCGACAGCGGCAGCTTCACCGTCGTCATTGCCGACGGAAAGGATCGCGCGGGAAACCCCAACTCGCCGGCGGCCGGCTCCAGCATCGTCATCGTTGCGGCGAACGTGCCGGTGGCGTTGACGTACAGCCGCGGCCCGGACGCCGTGAGCACGGGCGCCCTCGACATCACTGCGGTGTTCGATAACGTCTTGGTCGCGGCCCCCACCATCGCCATCGGCGGCCCTGCGGGCCCCATCGCCCTGCCCTTGACCACGCTGGGCGGCGTCGTGCCGGGTACCGCCTTCGGCATCCGTCGCTCCATCGTCCCCGGCAGCGACGGCACCTACACGATCACTTTGGGCAACGTCCGCGACCAGCTAGGCAACACGACCTTCGTGCTCGCCAACAACCGCTTCACGGTCGACACGGTTGGCGCGGGCGTGCAATTGGTCTACGACAAGATCTCCGGCACCGTCGGGCGAGGACCCTTGACGATCACCGCGCTCTTCAATGAATCGGTCGTCGCTCGCCCCTCGATCGCCATCACCGGGGCCGCAGGCCCCAACAATCGCGTGCCGACCGCGATGCTCGGCGCGGTGCCCGGCAACCAGTTCACGTTCGTCCTGGACGTACAGCCGGGCAACGACGGGCTCTTCACGGCAGCCGTGAGCGGCGGGTTCGACCGGGCGGGCAACGACAACCTCGCCGCCACCAACGCCACGTTCGTGATTGCCACAGTCGCTCCTACGGCCACGCTCTCTTACAGCTCCGACCCGGCGGGCGTCGGCGCGGGTCCGCTGGCCATCACGGTCGACTTCGATCAGCCGATCTCAGGAAATCCGTCGCTCGCCATCGCCGGAACCGCGGGCGCCAACAACGTCGCCGCCACGAGCCTGACGCGCGTCTCCTCGACTCGCTTCCTGTTTGCGATGAACGTCGCAGCGGGCGCGGACGGCGACTTCACAGTCACCGTCTCGGGGGCTCGGAATGCCGTCGGCCTGGTTGGCACGGTGACGCAGAACAACCGCTTCACCATCGACACCACGCCTCCGGTCCTCGTTGTCGGCGAACCCGCGGACAACCAGACCGTCGGAGGTGTCGTGAACGTCAGTGGCACCGTCGTCGATCGCACCGCGACGAACGTGCTGGTCAGCAGCTCGAGCGGATCGGTCAGCAGCGGGAGCTTCTCGGTCGTCAATGGTTCCTTCCGAGGCACCCTGCAGGCCCAGCCCCAGCCGTCGCCGGCGGCCGTCACCGTCTCGCTCCAGGCCGTCGATCGGACCGGCAATCGCTCCGCAGTCTTCACGCGCCGGCTGCGCTTCGACAGCGACGGCGACGGAATGCCGGACGACTTCGAGTTTGCGGCGACGCTCAGGCGCGATGGTCGCGGCAGCACCACGGGCCTGGATCCCAATGCAGACGACGACCACGACGGCTTGACCAACCTGCAAGAGTATTCCGCCGGGACCGATCCGGAGAACCCCGACAGCGATGACGACGGCGTCAGCGACGGCGCGGAAGTGCGTGGCGGCACCAACCCGCTCAGCGCGTCGGACAACCGGCCCACGGTGGTGGCCACCACGGCATCGGGCGAGGTCGACCCGGGCATCGTCGCCCTGGATGCCAGTCGAAGCTTCGAGCCCCACAACCGGTCGCTCTCGTACTTGTGGAGCAAGGTCGCTGGGCCGGCCATGCTCTCCTCCTCGCTCTTCGATGGCACTCTGAACAAGGCTGTCGCTCTGGCCGAGCTGAAGGGCGCCGGAGACTACCTCTTCGGTCTCACGATCTCCAACGGCTCCACGTTCCAAACTCCGCCGACCTCTTACGTTCAGTTGCACGTCCGGGACCTTCCGCCCCGAGCCCGAGCGGGAACCAAGTTGTCGCTCACGTTGGCTGGCGACACGATCCGCACCGTGCTGGACGGCAGCCACTCCTTCGACCCCAACGGCGAGCGAGTGACGTACGGCTGGCAGCTTTCCAAGAACCCGGGCTTCGGCGCCAACATCGTGGCCGGCGCCGATACGGCTTCACCTGCCCTGGACTTCAGGCTGCCGGGCGCCTACGAGGCGACGCTCACGGTTCGCTCGCAGTCGGCCTCTCAACCTGCCACGGGCGTGCTCGAATCGAGCGAGCCGCTGGAGATTCTCGTGGACAGCCAGAACCAGCGTGTGCCGCTGGCCAACGCCGGCATCGACCAGGATGTGCTCGCCTTGGGAGCCTCTGTCGACGAGCTCGTCACGCTCTTCGGACGCGACAGCGTCGATCCGGATCGTCCGACGACCGACCCCTCTCGGCCGTCGCTCGACTTCCGGTGGAGGAAGATTTCCGGTCCGGATGTGGCAGCCTCGGATCGATTCTCCGACAGTCGCGGCGATGCCGATCTCGACCCCTTCCATAGCGTGAACCCGTCAGTGCGCTTGCGAACTGCGGGCACCTACGTCTTCGGGCTCACGGTGTACAAGCACGTCACTTCCGGCCCGCTCGGGCTGGCCAGCGCGGAGGACACGGTTACCGTGAAGGTCGTGCGCGTACAGGTCAACGTGAATCATCCGGACCAGTCGTTCGACACGCTGCACTTCCGCTGGAACCAGGAGCGGTTCGACGAGATGGATCTCACTCCCGAGGTGCCGCTGTCCGACGCGACGGTCGCCCGGCCGGAGTTCGTCCCGCCGCAGGCCGGCAACTACCGCTTCCGGCTCGTTGTCATGGACAGTGGCGGCGCGGAGAGCGTGCCCTCGTTCGTCAACATCCAGGTCCTCTCGCCAGCGCGGCCGAGGCCGCCAGTCATCGCGTCGGCGACGGCCGTCGATGCCGGCGGAGTCGTCTTCGACTACGGCCGCACCGTTCAGCTCACGGCGACCACCACGCCGACCGTGTTCCTGCAGGCTGCGGCTACCGATGCCTCCGGCGGCACGCTGCTCTACCGGTGGGTGCAAGATCGCCAGTCGTCGACGGCCGCCACGGTGGAGTTGGCCAACGCCGATACGGCGCGCGCGTCCTTCCAGCCGGTCGTCTCGGGCGTGTATGCCTTCAAGCTTCAGGTGTGGAATGGCGAGCAGTCGGCCGAGAGCCGCGTCGTCGTCCCGGTGGACGACCTGCGCATCGGCCGCAACGCGGGACCGACGCCGATCGTGCGTTTGTCCAACACCCAGGTGAACGTCACGGGGTCGGGCCCGGCCAGCATCCAGCTCGACGCGAGCGGGTCCTTCGATCGCGATTCCAGGATCAGCGGGCGAATCGGTGGTCTCCTCACCTTCTTGTGGCGCCAGATCTCCGGTCCGTCCCGGCTCACGTTCGATAGGATCTCTCCCCGGCTGGACCTGGCGCTCGAATCGGGCGTGCTGGGCACCTATGTGTTCGAGGTCGTCATCGACGACGGCCAGGACGCGGTCACGCAGCAAGTGTCGTTCAAGACGACCTCCATCCCTGTGCCGCCTCCGACGCCCACTACGGGAGGCGGCGGAACGACGCCGACACCCCCGCCGGCCCAAGACACCGTCAGCGCCGGCGGCGGTGGTGGCGGCGGCTGCGTGATGGTGCAGGCTGCGGGGCCCGTGTCGGCCTGGCCGGACCTGCTCGTGCTGCTTGCGGGCGTCGCATCACCGGCCGTGCTGCGACGGCGGAATCGCCGGTAGGCCGGCAGTCGGCACAGAAACGCCTCCGGGCCATCGCCCAGCGGCCCCCGAGCCGCTGGCCGGCGTTGGTCGCCTACTTTCCCTTGGACGGACCGGACCAGTCGAGAGCTGCTTTTGCCGGATCGGACTCGTCCATGCAAGGCGGATGATAGGGCGACACGGGCTGGCCGCTGCGTCGCGCGCTCTTCTCGAACATCGCGATCTTCAGGCACTCCGAGTAGTTTCAGCTGGACC
The DNA here is from genome assembly GCA_016199905.1 of Candidatus Wallbacteria bacterium. GTDB lineage: Bacteria > Muiribacteriota > UBA6191 > JACPRK01 > JACPRK01 > JACPRK01. The sequence goes on along the minus strand of JACQFU010000413.1, from coordinate 2,109 downwards.
GTGTTCTCCTTGTTGGTGGGTTGCTCCATCAACTCGTTGAAACGGACGATCTCCTCCTCAGTGCCATAGCAGTTGGCAATGAACACTTCTTCGGCGTAGAAGGGCGTGTACCTGGTCATGATGGGAGATCGTCGAGAGTTGTGGCCGCCAGAGCGGACATGAAGCTACTTCCCGAGTGACCCTTAGTCACGCCTGCCACGCAACGCCGATGCTCTCGGGCGCGAGGTGTCAACGCTCGGCCTGCAGGTCGCCGGGCACGGCTGGAGGCACGGCGGAACTGTCATCGGGATGCGCGTTGCCGCGCAGCAACTTTGCTCGCAGAACTTCCTTTACGAAGAGTGGAAGAGACAGGATGCGATTCAGCCGGTGCGGCTCCCGCATGGCTCGGTAGAGCCATTCGAGCCCCAGACTTCGGAAGAGCGCGGGCGCTCGCTCCACGGCGCCGGCCAACACGTCGAAGGTTCCGCCCACGCCCATCATGAGCTTCACGTCGAGCTGGCGAATGTTCCTCGAGATCCAAAACTCTTGCTTGGGGACACCCAGGGCGACCAGGACGATGTCGGGCTTCAGGCGGTTGATCTCGTCGCGAACGAGCGGCTCGTCGGCGGCGGTGAAAAAGCCGTCCCGGGCTCCGAGAATGCGAAGCTTCGGGTGACGCCGGCGCAAGGTCTCGGCCGCAGCCGGAAGCACTTCCGGCCGGGCCCCCAGCAAGTAGATTCCCCAGTTCCGCCGCTCTGCCGCAGCTGCCAACCGGTCAACCAACTCGACGCCCGGGACGCGCTCCAGCAGCGGGCTTTCGTAAAGCACGTCGGCGGCCCAGACCACGCCCGCTCCGTCGGGGACGCGGAGATCGGCGCGCAGCACGATGTCGCGGTACTCCTCGCTCTCCAGCGTCCGCAGCAACGAAAGAGCGTCCGGGGTGATGATGTAGTGGGGGCGGCCGTCTTCGATCATCCTCTCCACGCGGGAGACGGCATCGTCGAAGCCCTCCACAGTGAAGGGGACGCCCAGGATGTCGATCGCTTCGCCCTTTCCGACCTTCTTCTGCTCGGTCTTGTCCCGCAGCAGTACAAAGCTGACGAGGCGCCAGTAACTCACGGCGTTCGCGAGCGCCAGCCCGGCAGTCCACAACCGATTGCCGGTGCAAAGATAGAGCAGAGCGATCATGTTGCCCATCAGGCAGAACAGCATGACCAGGTCCACGGTCCGCTCCAGGCTCAAGTTCCAGCGGACCGCCCAGCGCGCTCCATTGCGGCTGGCGAAGTTCGGAACGAGGTAGCTCTTGAGCATCACAAAGCTGAAGAACAGCACGGGCGTCGTCAGCAGGAGCAGCGGCGTCACCAGAGAGATGAGGGCGATCTTCTTGATGGAGCTCACGACGGGCAGAACGGCGAGCGACATCGCCCAGAGCGAGGCGCTAACGCTATCGATGCGGCCTGCCTTCCCGCGCTGGCCGTGGAGCCACAGGGCGGTCGTCGTGGCCGCGAGCACCAGGGCGTAGACAATCGCGTCCGGCGTGGCGCCGCGGGGCACGAACATCAACCCGCCCAGCAGAACGTAGGAGAGTAAAGTCACGACGGCCTGATAGAGCCCCGGGAGCGCACGCGCGCTCCGCAGAAGGGTGACGAAGCCGGCGAACCAGACGAGCGTGGCGACGGTGGACCACCCCGAGAGGAACCAGTATCCGCCCGATGGCCGCTGGATGAATTGGATTTCGACGCCCGAGCGGACCAGGCACAGGTACGCGGCCATCTCGGCCAGCAGCAGCCCCTTGCCGCCGAGTCCCTGTTGAAACGCCAAAGTGCCTCCCACCAGCAAAATGGCCGATGCGGCCACGATACCCGCGGCGAGTGCCGTGGAGTAAGGCGAGAACACCGTGAGGAACCCGAGGAACAGCAGGAAGGCCGTGAGGTCTTGTCCGCGGCTGTCGTCCACGCCGAACCGGTCGAGGCATCGGGCCAGGAGATCCAGGCAGGCGAAGCTGACGACCAGCACCAGCAGGTAGATGACGAGCGGATGAATCACGGTTCGAACTGGTCTTCGGACACGACGGATTCGCGTCCGAAAAAGCGCGAAATTATAGCATGCTTATCGGCCGCTGGCGACCCT
>JACQFU010000386.1 GCA_016199905.1 Candidatus Wallbacteria bacterium | reverse complement strand
CGGCTACGACTACTACAGCCTGGAGCTGCCCGCGGGAGCCGAGATCGCGGCCTTGACCGCGCGGCTGCTGGAGACGCTTGCCGTGATCGATCTGGAAATGTCGGACCCGGACCTGGACCTGGTGATGCGGGCCGTCTACGCCGACGCGAGTAAAAAGAGCGATTCCATCGGAATGGAGTCGCCGGCGTGAACGGCTCGCTCCGGCCGCCCCGCACGTGGTGGAGGACGCACGCCGATCTGTTCGTGGGCCACATGCGCGTCAACCTCGCGCGCTACACGGCCTATCCCGTCGCGATGGCGTTCGAGCAACTGTCGTACCTCTTCCCGCTGATCATCTCGATCCTCCTCTGGAGGCACCTCTTCACGAAGCTGCCTCGTTTCGCGGGCTGGAGCTTCGATGCGGTGCTGGTGTTGCACCTGTTCGGCAACCTGTTCCTGGCGCTCTTTCACGCCCTGTTCATGGGCTTTCACACCTTCGCCGGGGCGATTCGGTGCGGCCGCATCGACATGTGGCTGACCCGGCCCGTCGACCCGCGGATCGCGCAGATCGCCTCGATGTTGCGTCCCGACGAGCTGCTCAACCGGCTCCTGGGGCTGGTGCCTCTGGTGCTCTACATGGCGCATCGCGGCGTGCGGGTGGAGCCGGCACGGCTGGCGGCGGGGCTGGGCGCCATGGTCCTGGGCCTGGTTGCCTTCGCCGTCATCCAGCTCACGTGCGCCTGCGGTGCGTTCTGGATCGCGCGCGGCGACGCGATCCTGTCGTTCCTGGACATGTTCTACGGGTTCTACCGGTTCCCGCTGAACACGCTGCCGCTGGCGGCGCAGCTCGTGCTCGGGCTGATGGCGCCGGTGTTGCTCGCCGTGACCTATCCGGCGCTCTTTGCCACGGGCGGGGCCGACTACCCGACCCTGGCGCGGGTCTGTCTTGCCAGCGTCGCGCTGATCGTGGGCTGGTGGTGGCTTCACCAGCGGATCTACCGGATGGGGCTGAAGGCCTACCAGAGCCCGGGGGGATGATGCGGCGCGTCACGGAGAGAACCTGGGTCACCTTCACCGCGTACCTGGCCTCCGGGCTGCGGATGTCTCGCACGTACCTGGCGGACTGTCTGGTGGGGTTGCTCACTTATCCCTTCGAGCTGGCGCTCACGTACCTGATGTGGCGGCTGTTTCTGACCGACGGAGTGGGGCCGCTCACGCAGAAGGAAGCGCTGGCCTATTACGCCGTGGCGCTGCTGACGGGGCGGGTGGGGCCCTCGCGGTTCGTGTCGTTTCGGCTGGAGCAAGAAATCACGACGGGCGGTCTGGGGATCTACCTGACGCGGCCGACGGTGCCTTGGGCGGCCATCGCGGGCCGGGAGATGGCGCCGGCGCTGGTGAACCTGGTTGCGCTGACGCCGGTCGCCGTGGCGGTGACGGCGACGACGATGGGGAGGGCTCCGGACGTCGGGGCGTTCCTGGCGTTGATGTCGATCGCGGTGGTCGTGCAGACGCTGATCCGGCTGATCGTGGGGACGTCGGCGTTCTGGGCGATCCACATCCTGGGCATCGTTCACAGCGCCGACTTCGTGATGCGGTTCGCCTCCGGCGGCGTGTTGCCTCTGGAGGTCTTCCCGGGCTGGCTCGCGCGGGCGCTGGCGGCCACGCCTTTTCCGCTGCTGGTCTACGGTCCCGTCCGGGCGATGACGGGTCAGCTGGGACCTGGTGAGGCGGCGGGCTACGCCGCGGGCGGTGTGTTCTGGATCGCGGTGCTCGCGGCGATCTTCCTGACGCTCTGGCGGCGGGGAGTCCGGCAGTACGTGGGATTTGGGGTCTAGCGAACCGATTCCAGCAGCGATCAGCTGTTTCCCAGACGTACCGCAAGAGCCCCCGGGTTGTTCTCTGGGCTCCATCAAATGAGTTACAATCCGCACGATGGCCACTCTTCGCTGTCCGGCCTGCCGAGCCACCATTCAAACGGGGGACGCCGTCGGCGGGGTAACCTATGTTTGCCAGTCGTGCAGCTTCGAAATCAGCAGGTCGTCGCCTGCTCTCGGCAGTCCTGCGGCTCCGCCGCGCCAAGGGGGAACGGCAGTCACGAGGGACCCGTCGGCGGCCGAGGGCAGAAACACGGCAGACGTACTTTCGCCGGAGGTGTTGGCCGCGCAGTTCTCTGCGGGATTCCTCGAGCACTACAAGATCTCGTCTGTCCTTGGGGCCGGCAGTATGGGCGTGGTCTACCTGGGGCTTCAGCGCAAGCTGGACCGTTCCGTGGCGATCAAGCTCACCCAAGCGCGCGACCCCGATACGCGGGCCCGTTTCGAACGCGAGGGGCGAGTGCTTGGGCGCATGAAACATCCGAACGTGGTCGCAGTCTACGAAGCCGGAGTGGACGGGGAAAGACCATACTTGGTGTGCGAACTGGTGGAAGGGGAGTCCTTGTTCAAGCGCGTCGAGCGAGAGGGCGCTCTGACAGTAAGCGCAGCGCTCGAGATTGGGCGCCAGGTCGCTGCTGGGTTGGCCTATGCGCACAGGGAGAACGTCCTGCACCGCGATCTCAAGAGTGCCAACATACTCGTCGCCTCCGATGGGACCGTCAAGGTGTGCGACTTCGGACTTGCGCGTGTTCTCGTCGGAGGCGACGAGTTGAAGACCCGCACGGGAACGGTGATGGGAACTCCCGAGTACATGCCTCCGGAACAGGTAAATGGCGACACAGCCACGGCTGCAAGCGACGTCTACTCCCTGGGGTGTGTGCTCTTTGAAGTGCTTACGGGATCGGTTCCCTATCCGCGCTTGGGGCCGGACGGGAAGGAACGTTCGCTGGCAGATCTCCTGCGAGCCCACGTGACCCAGGAGATCCCGTTGCCATCCTCGCGGCGGCCCGAGCTGCCCGGAGAAGTGGACTCGCTGGTGCGATCGTGTCTCTCGAAGCGCCCCCAGGACCGGCCTGCGAATGCCGGCGAGGTGGAGGCTCGGCTGGCGGAGCTCATCAAACATACCCTGTCCCGAAGAGAACACTCCCCCGAGGTGGTGCCCATCGAGAGCCGGGAGCCCCGGCGGCGCTCGGCGCGGCTGCCTTCGGCAGTTGCACGCCCATCGGCTCAGAGACATGCTGTCGCATGGTCGCGAAAGGCGTCGTCCCTGCTCCTGGGTGCCGGGTTTCTGGCTGGGACGGTGTTCGGTGCGTTGCTTCGTGGGCTGGCAGCGCCTCCCTCCTTGGAGGTTCAAGGACTGGAGCTTTCCGTGTCGCCCGAGGGCGGAAGCCTCTCGATCGGAGACGGGTCCGGTGCATCGGGAGCCTCCCCCGCAGTCGTCTTGCCCCGAAGCGGAGGCAGATGCGTCGTTCGGGCCAATCCCGGCCGTCTCTCCTCAGTGGATGTTTCAGTCACGGAAGAGCCCCGTACTGGCCGCTTGCATCTGACCTTCAGCAGCTCGGTGGATTCTTCGAATACCCAATCGACCCTCTCTTCCCTGCCCGCTGCGGACAAGACTTCAGGTCTCATCCCGGTGGGCCTTAACCACCGTGGCTTCCACGAGTATCGCAGTGCGAAGGACGGAAGCGTGCTCGTCTATGTTCCGCCAGGCTCCTTCCTGCGCGGCAGGGACGATAGCGAAGACGCAAGTCCCGCCAGGCGAATCTCCTTGAGCGGCTTCTTCATAGGAAAGGAGGAGCTGAACTGGGGACATTACAGATCGTTTTGCAAAGCGACGGGAGCAGGCGAACCATCGACTCCCACCTGGAACCCGACCGACGACCATCCCGTGGTCAACGTCAGCTGGGACGACGCTCAGGCCTACTGTCGATGGGCAGGTCTTCGTCTTCCGACCGAGGCGGAGTGGGAGTATGCGGCTCGAGGCTCGGAAGGCCGGCGCTATCCTTGGGGAGACGAGCTCCCCGAGGCCGGCCGCCTTCACAGAGCCAACGGCACCGGCAAAGAGGATGGGTTCGAGTTCACGGCCCCCGTGGGTCTGTTTGGGCCGAACGCCGTCAGCCCTCGAACGGACGGCAGCTCGCCTTTCGGTGCTCTCGACATGGCGGGCAATGCCTGGGAATGGTGCGAGGATTGGTACGATGCGAAGTTTTACGGGGATAGTCCGGAACTCGATCCAAGGAATACCAAACTCGGGCACGGAAGAGTCGTGCGCGGCGGGGGGTGGAGCGCAGGAGACGCCAACTTCCTTCGCAGCACCTATCGCCTTGGAAACGATCCCACGTTCAGAGACGTGGATCTTGGCTTCCGCGTGGCCCACTAGACAACCAGCGCGCGATGAGGCAACCGCACTTCTGCCTGCGACGTAGAACTGAGCGACGGGAGGTATTCTGAATGCAGTACAGGTGCACTTCTTGCTCCACCGACTACGATTTCCCCCGGATGAAGGAGGGAATGTACCTGTGTTGCATGGATCCGGCCTGTGGTGGCTACCTGGAGTCCGTTCCGGACCAGCGCCCCGCCGAGCTGCTGGTGCTGCTCGATGAGAAAGAGGTAGCTCGAGTCCGAGCCGAGCCCGGTTTGCTCATCGGTCGCGGTTCCAAGTGCGGACTGAAGCTTGGGGACAATTCGGTGAGCTCACGGCACGCCCAGATCGTCGGCGATGCCGCTCACGTCTTCATCAAAGATCTCGGAAGTGCCAACGGCACCTGGGTCAATGGTGCTCGGGTGTTGGAGAAGTCCCTGAGGAATGGAGACCGGATTCAACTGGGCCTGGCCGAGTTGGTATTCTCCGGCCCGGATACGGGTGCCGGCGTGAGCATCCTGGAGACGGCTCCGAAGGATCAATCCGTAGAGGCCGAAATCGGTACCGTGGGAACCCGGCTGGTCGCCCCGGCACCGGTGGCCGGCGAAATGGAAGACCTCCGGCGAGCCAACGATCGGCTTCTGAAGGCTCTCGACGCTGTGGGTGGCCTCTCAGGGCACACCGATGAAGACGCTCTGGTATCGAACCTGCTCGACAAGGTGTTCGAGTTGTTCCCGGCCGAGCGAGCCGTGATGTTGCTGACCGATCCCCAGGGCAAGAACCGCCGGGCCGTGGCTCGCAACCGGGATGGTTCTGCTCTGGACGAGTCCATCGCTGTGAGCCGATCATTGGCTCAAAAGGTCTTGACGAAACGCACAGCCATGGTCGTTGCCGACGCGCTCGAGGACCCCCGGATGCCCGATCCTGCCTCCGTCGTCCAGAAGGGTCTCAGGTCCATTCTGGTGGCTCCCGTGACGCACCGCTCGCAGGTCCTCGGCTTGCTTTGGGGCGACGTTCCGCGCAAGCGTGGCGCCTTCAACGCTCTGGACCTACCGGTGTTCGTCGGCCTTGCTGTCGCCGCCGGGGCTACGCTGGCCGGCCTTCGGCTGGGCGAACGGGCTCGGGCCCATTCCGTCGCCCTGAGCAAACTCTCGACCTACCTGCCCAGGGAGCTGATTCGCGAGGTGATGACGCGGCGCGTCAAAATGCCCATCGGCGGGGAGCAACGCGAGGTCACGGTGCTCTTCTCGGACCTCCGGGGATTCACCGCCGAATCGGAGCGGCTGCCGGCCCAGCAAGTCGTCGCCATGCTCAACGCCTACTTCTGGAAAATGGTCGAGGTCGTCTATCAAAACGGCGGCATGCTCGACAAGTTCATTGGCGATGCGGTGATGGCACTCTGGGGGGTTCCCTTGGCTCGCTCGGAAGACCCGGTCCTGGCCGTACGCGCTGCCCTGGGAATGCAGACTGCGCTCGCCGATCTGAACCGCGAATCGGCCGGAACCGGCCGTCCAAAGCTGGCCATGGGGGTTGGACTCCACTCGGGCCCCGCAGCCGTCGGCAACATCGGAAGCCCCACTCGAATGGATTGGACTGCGGTCGGTGCTACGGTCAACTTGGCAAGCCGAATCGAAGGCACCACCGGTGCCGGCGATATCCATGTCAGCGAAACCACTTACCAGCAAGTGAAGCACGTCTTCCGGGGCGAGGCCCTTCCGCCGGTCAAGCTCAAGAACGTCCAAAAGCCAGTCCAGCTATATCGGATCATCAAGTCCTGAGAGTTCATCGGGGAGTCCCGAGGGTTCCTGACGTCGCTAGCGACGTCGCCCCCGACTTGATAGTGCGACCGGCTTCGTTCTAGTATCTGATAGGCCATCCGATACACCCGCTTGGTCTGTTACCGGGATCCGGGATCGGTGGACCGGGTGGGAGCCAAGGAAGCATCGCCCCGGTTGGCGACTGGTCGATATTTCGATGGGAGCAGTTTCGAGTTACCTGGGGGCATGCAACCCTCTCGCATTTCGCGCAAGTGCCTGCGGGCAAGAGCGTAGTCTATGCCTATCTGCGTCACTCATCTGACCGGGCGGCGGCAGGGTCTCAAAGTGGTCCTGGCCGAAGAGTTGGCTGTCTTGGGGCGCGACCCCAGCAGGGCCAACGTGACCTTCGATCTGGTTGAAGACAAGGTCGTGTCCGGCCTCCACGCCCGCATCTTTACGGATAGAGGGCTGTACTGGGTCGAGGATTGCGAGAGTCTCAACGGTACTTTCCTGGACGGCCGGGAGGTCCTGACCGCGATGCAGCTGCCGTCGGGAAGCACTCTTCAGCTCGGCGGCGGCGGCCCCTCCGTTCGGGTCGACTTCGAACCAGCCGCTGTATCTTCCCCGCCCTCTCAGAGCCCGTGGATCGTGCTCGAGCGCTTGGACGACGAGAACGTGGGGGTTCAAACCGCTTTCGGCGGTCAGTCGATTACGCTCGGCCGAGATGCGTCCTGCGACATGGCATTCGGCGACGATATGGCCAAGGTCGTCTCGAGAAGGCACGCGCGTATCATGCCATCAGCGGGGCCGGGCCGCGCGCGCATTCAGGACACCAAGAGCCAAAACGGAACGTTCGTCAACGGCAAACGCATCAAACAGACAGAGCTGTTTGCCGGCGATCTCATCGAACTGGGTGAAAGCGGCCCGCGACTGCGGGTCACGCGGCTGAACCTGCCCGGTTCCTCCGAGAAGCTCTCACCGCGACGAGCGGCGGGACCCTCTACAGTCGCAATCGGCGGAGACGTCGCTCGCCTGGCCTCCGACCGTGACTTCATCCAGGACGAGGGCAACCCGGCGATTCCGATTCGCACCGAGTTGATGGTCGGCCGATCCCAGGACTGCGGTTTTCGAGTGGAGTCGCCGGCTGTTTCCAGTCGTCATGCTCTCTTCAAACGAGAGGGATCGGAGTTCAGCGTCAGGGACTACCAGAGCACCAACGGAACTTTCGTCAACGGAAAGGCGATCGGATCCGGACGTCATGTCTTGCACGACCAGGACTTGATTAGCCTGGGCGGACAGGTGCTCTTGTTCCAGCGCGCCGGGCTGCAACGCCTTAGACTGCTGCCCGCGATTCAAGCGTTCGGTCTCTGCCGGCCTGCTCAAGGGGCCGCGGAGGAAGACTCAGAGGGCCCTCGGATGGCTCTCCATAACGTGTCTCTGGAAGTGAGCCCGGGCAGGCTTGTTGGGATACTGGGGCCCGCCGGAGCCGGCAAGACCGCATTGCTCGAGGCGCTCAGCGGACTGAGTCCCGCTCAGTGGGGGAAAGTCTATCTCTGCGGAATCAGTCTCTACGACGACTGCGGCCTTCTGCGAGGCCGCCTGGGCTACGTTCCGCTCCAGGATCTCCTCCATGAAGCGTTGACCGTGCGCCAGTGTCTCGAGTACTCCTCGCTGCTGCGATTGCCCTCGGACACGTCGCGAGTCGATTGCCGATCCGGACATTCTCTTTCTCGACGATCCCGCGTCGGGCCTGGATCCCAAGACCGAGCAGCAGATGATGCAGTACCTGCGGGAGCTCACTCAAGCCGGCAAGACCGTAGTCCTGGTAACGCACATGTTCGGCAGCGTGGACCTCTTGGATCAGCTCTGCGTTCTGGTGAAAGGCGGGAGACTGGCCTTCGTGGGCTCCTCCAGGGAGACGTTGGAGTATTTCCAGGTCACCACCTGGAAGGATCTTTACTGCAAGCTCGAAGATGCAGCCGAGGACTGGGCAGAGCGTTTTCGCGGTGGCACGACCGGTCGATTGCGGTTCGACACTCCTACGCGGGACGGAGGGCCCAAGCTGGTTCTTGGTTCCGGGTCGGCCGGACATGGAAGAGGTAAGTCCTCGGTTCTAGGCACCGGGTCGGTGGGAGGTGTTTGGTCGATCGCTCTTCAAAGCAGCGCGCTTTCGCGAAGGTTCGCCCGGACTGCGCTGGCCGATCGAGGCAACATCGCAGCGCTCTTGCTGTCACCGCTTGGTCTGATAGCAGTAGCGGCGAGTGTAGGGGCCGGGCAGAACTTTGCAATCTCGGTACTTCTGATCCTGGCTCTCTTCTTCGGAGGTTCCTGCTCATCCAGGGAACTGGTGCGGGAGCGCGACATTTTCAAGCGAGAACGCCTCTATGGCCTCAGTCACTCTGCCTGGGTCCTATCCAAGGCGTTGGTGTTGACCGTGCCGGTACTGCTGCAGGCTGCCGGGATGATAGAGATGGGGCGACTCTGTGGCATTTTTTCAGGCTCAGCCTGGGCTCTCTGGGCCGCCACGGCGTTGGCTGGCCTGATCGGGATGTCGGAGGGCTTGTTCATCTCTGCCCTGTCCGGCAGCGTCGACATCAGTCAAGGGGCGCTGTTCCTTTTCATCACTCTGCAACTGCTCTTCTCCGGCGTCGTTGGCTCTCCTCCGGAGACCGCGATGTCCGAGCTCCTGCAGCAGAGTCAAGTTGCCTCCGCCGCACGGAAAGCTGCCTTCCTGGCCAATCCAGCGTACTGGGCACTGGACGCGATGCATCGAGGCTGCCTGACTGGCGGCGAAATGCCGATCAATCCCCCGGCCGATCCGGAGTCGCTAGGCCAGGAGGTTGCGCTCGAGAAGCACCTCGCGGGCATGCCCGCCGCGATCCAGGCCGTCGAAACTGCCCAGATCCAGGAACTGCAGGCTGCGGATGCTGGCGGCAAGGGAGTTGGTTACCACGCCAGGCGTAAGGAACTCCGGGCAGACGCGGAGAGGAAGCTGAAGGCGCTCTCGTCGGTGGGAGAGCTGCTGCGTGTCGACGTAGGTCAACTCGAGAGGAGCCACCGCGTCCATTTCATCTCCGGATCGTCGCTTGACGACGATTGCTGGATCTTGGTCATGTTCGTCGTGGTTTTCATCCTTCTGACCATTACAGTGCTCGCCATGCAAGAGGCGTGGCGGCGGACGGGCTGATCGAACCGTCGAGATTGAAAGCTCCCAATGGCGACCGATAGCCGAACTCAGAAACTCAAGGACTACCTGCTCGTCAAACGCAAGCCGTCCGAGGGCGGCTTCGCAGACGTGTGGGAGGCCGTCGATCAGCCTAACAAGCGACTTGTCGCGATCAAGATCCTGAAGCAGAAGGATGCCCTCAATGCCTCTACCGTCAAGCGGTTTCGTTTGGAAGCTCGGATCGGGCAGCAATTCCAACATCCGAACATCGCCAAGGTGTACGAGATCGATGAGAACCAGGGCGAACACTTCATTGTCATGGAGTACATCGACGGTGAGACGGTCAAGCAGCTTCTTTGCCAGAACCGATTGTCTCGAGACGAGTGTTTGCGAACCATTCGTGACGTCTTGGGCGCCCTGGACTACGTGCATCGCTACAGGACTGCGGACGTCGAATCGGTGGTTCACCGCGACATCAAATCCAACAACATCATGATCGAGCGCAG